>VSPM01000061.1 GCA_009775365.1 Muribaculaceae bacterium | reverse complement strand
GTCAGGAGAAGAGGGTGTGGAGGCGGAGGAAGCGGGCGAGGGTGTCGGGGCCGTGTGACTCCATTTGACGAAGCACTTTTTCAAGTGGCTTTTCTTGTGAGAGGTCGCCGGATTTTGAAAAGAATTTATCGGCGTAGCAGATTAATTTCTCTTCAAGGGTTATGGGGAGCATGTCGCGGTGGGGGAGCGGAAGGTTCTGCGAGATTATGTCGGCCACAGAAAGACCTGAACCGGTGTGTCGTTCGCATACAAGCGCATGGCGCGGCAGGCCGAGGCTTTCGAGCATGGCGCGCCCTTCAATGCCGTGGCATATGTAAGGCCGGGTGCCGTGGCAGTGGATAGAAGGTGCGTCGCATTTCACCACACCGATGTCGTGGAGCAGTGCGGCTTCATATACAAACTCACGGTCAATGTCGAGCCCTTTAGCGTCGGCACAAAAAATGGCTTTCCTCGCCACACATTCCGAGTGAACGGAAACTGTGGCGAGGAGAGCGTCATTGCCGGCATAAAACCGGGCGAAAATGTCAGATATGTTTAAGGGACTTTGCATTAGTCGATTATCTCACACCAGTTGTGAGTGTCGGGCTCTTCCCCATACTGGATGCCGCGAAGTTTTTCGTAGAGTTTCACGCTCCAGGGGCCGGCCTCTCCATTCTCGGAGTAGATGTATTTCTTGCCGTTGTCAAGGTCATCGATTTCGCCGATGGGGGAGATTACAGCTGCTGTTCCGCAGGCGCCAACCTCTTCGAAAGTCTCAAGTTCCTCAACCGGGATGTGACGGCGTTCAACAGTCATGCCGAGGTCTTCAGCAAGCTGAGTGAGGCTCTTGTTTGTGATTGACGGAAGGATGGATTCAGAGAAAGGAGTGATGTATTTGTTGTCGCGGATTCCGAAGAAATTGGCTGCGCCACATTCGTCGAGATACTTTTTCTCTTTCGGGTCGATATAGAGCATAACAGAGTAGCCGAGGTCGTGAGCCTTTTCGCCGGCAACGAGAGAAGCGGCATAGTTGCCACCCACTTTGATTGAGCCTGTGCCTTTGGGGGCAACGCGGTCATATTCTCTGCTCATGCACACTTTTGTGGGCTTGAAACCCTCTTTGAAGTAAGGGCCAACAGGAGTGACAAGCATTATCACCATATATTCAGAGGCGGGCTTCACGCCAACGCGCGGAGAGATGCCTATTTCAAGCGGACGGATGTAGAGCGAAGCGCCTGTTCCATAGGGGGGCACAAAGCGTTCGTTGAGTTTCACAACCTTGCGAACCATTTCGCAGAACAGTTCAACGGGCATTGGCTGCATCTTGATGCCTTCGGCAGAGCGGATAAAGCGCTTTGCATTCTCTTCCATGCGGAATACTCGTATTTTTCCGTCTTTGCCACGGAAGGCTTTAAGGCCTTCGAATGATTCCTGGCCATAGTGGAGGCAAGATGCCGCGATGTGCATCGGGACATACTCAGAGTCTGACACTTCGATTTCACCCCATTTGCCGTCTTTATATGTGCAGCGCACATTGTAGTCGGTTTTCATGTAGGAGAATGAAAGGTTGCTCCAGTCGATTTCTGTCTCTTTCATAATTTAGATTTAATTGGTGATTATAGATATATAAGGTCAAAATTGTCACAGCCCGTCATAGTGCCACTTTGCATGTGATTTCTCCCACTTTAACAATGTAGACTCCATGGGCTCCAACTGCGAGCTGGGATGTGCCGGGCTGCAAAGTTTCTTCCGACACGAGTCTTCCAAGGATGGTGAACACTTTTATATGCACCGGGTGGCTTGCGGTCACAATTATGAGAGAAGAGGCGGTCTTGATTTCCACTTCATCCTCTTTGGCCACAGATTTAGCATCGTGATACTCAGATTTCACCGGCTCCCAGCCTTTCGACGCGGCAGATGCTCCTGCCGAAGTCACGGCGAGCAGGGCGGCGATGAGACAAGATTTGAGAAGGTTTTTTTTCATGAGTGTTTGATGGGCTTGTTTCGGGACGTAAAGTTACAAAAAAAAATGGAAAAAGCGAAGTTTTTCCATTTTTTAATAATATAGTAGAGTTTAACTCACTAAATCACATTGTATGGGAAGCAAATTATTTGCGTTCCTCTTTCTGCATCTGCTCTTTGAGAGCCTGAAGAGCTCCGAGGTCGCCGAGAGTAGTTTTCTCGATTGCCGGAGTTGCCACAGCTTCTTCCTCGCGGCGGGGCTTCTTGGCCACAGGGCGCTGAGCGCGAGTCTCAGCCTTGTTGGCGTCTTCAGCTATGCGGCTGTGAGAAAGGATGATGCGCTTGCTGTCTTTGTTAAACTCGATTACCTTGAAGTTGAGCTTCTCGTCAAGCTTAGCCTGAGAGCCGTCTTCTTTCACAAGGTGTTTGGGAGTGGCGAAGCCTTCCACGCCATATTCGAGGGCGATAACTGCGCCTTTGTCCATCACCTCAGTTATAGTTCCTTCGTGGATTGAGCCAACAGTGAAGATTGTCTCAAACACATCCCAAGGATTCTCTTCGAGCTGCTTGTGGCCGAGAGAGAGACGACGGTTCTCCTTGTCGATTTCGAGCACCTGAACCTCGATGTCGTTGCCCACCTGAGTGAACTCAGAGGGGTGTTTGATCTTCTTGGTCCAAGAGAGGTCAGAAATGTGGATGAGGCCGTCAACGCCTTCCTCGATTTCAACAAACACGCCGAAGTTTGTGAAATTGCGAACTTTTGCAGTGTGGCGAGAGCCGATAGCATACTTCTCTTCGATGTTCTCCCAGGGGTCGTTCTTGAGCTGCTTGATGCCAAGGCTCATCTTGCGGTCTTCGCGGTCGAGAGTGAGGACAACTGCTTCAACCTCGTCGCCAACCTTGAGGAAGTCCTGAGCGCTGCGGAGGTGCTGGCTCCAAGACATTTCTGAAACGTGGATGAGACCTTCAACACCGGGCTGAACCTCAACGAATGCACCGTAGTCAGCCATAACGACTACGCGGCCCTTGATGTGGTCGCCCACTTTGATTGTCTGGTCAAGAGCATCCCAGGGATGGGGAAGGAGCTGCTTAACGCCGAGAGCGATGCGCTTCTTCTCGTTGTCGAAGTCGAGGATAACGACTTTGATGTCCTGGTCGAGCTCAACCACTTCGCGGGGATCGGAAACGCGGCCCCAGGAAAGGTCAGTGATGTGAACGAGGCCGTCTACGCCGCCAAGGTCAACAAACACGCCGTAAGGAGTGATGTTCTTGACTTTGCCTTCGAGCACCTGGCCTTTTTCGAGCTTAGAAATGATTTCACGCTTCTGAGCCTCGAGCTCTGCCTCGATGAGGGCTTTGTGTGAAACGACAACGTTTTTATATTCCTGGTTGATTTTTACAACCTTGAATTCCATAGTCTTGTCGACGAACACATCGTAGTCGCGGATAGGACGCACATCGATCTGTGAGCCGGGGAGGAATGCCTCGATGCCGAACACGTCGACAATCATGCCGCCTTTGGTGCGCGATTTAACATATCCTTTGATGATCTCGTCGTTTTCGAGAGCCTGGTTGACACGATCCCAGCTGCGGGTCTGGCAAGCTTTCTTGTGAGAAAGGCGAAGCTGGCCGTTCTTGTCTTCGAGAGCCTCGATGAATACCTCTACTTCGTCGCCAACCTTGAGGTCGGGGTTGTAGCGGAATTCAGATACAGGGATGATGGCGTCTGACTTCATGCCGATGTCGACACGAACTTCACGTTTTGAGATGGATTTAACTACGCCGGTCACCACTTCATTGTCTTTTGCTGTCTTAAGAGACTCGTCGTAGGTGTTTACAAGCTCCTCGCGGCTCTTCGAACCAGCAGTTTCGCCGTTTGCATAGGCATCCCAATCGAAATCTTCAATCGGGGTTTGAACTTTAGATTCAGTCATTAAAAGTTAATAAATATGGTTGTTAATTCTCTACCTCGCAGGAAAGATCTCCCTTACGAGCGGCGCAAAGGTAGTTAATTTTTTCATAATCTGCAAATAAAATGTCGGCAATAACGAAAAAAACGTAATTGCCGACCATTATTCAGTGATTATATGCCTGTGGAGTGGTTAATTTTGCTTAAAGCGACAGCATCCGAGTCTCTTTTGCGAGGTTGTCAAGATACTCATCGCGGTCATCTTCGACCATTGCGTCGAATTGTTCCGCCCCCATGTGGATCCTGTTCTGGTGTGTTCTCCACCACTCTCCGAATCTTCTTCCTATCCAGCGGATTTCCTCTTCGCCATATTGCTCATAGGCTTCGGTGAAAATTCTTTCCGCATCATCAATGCTTTCAGACGCGAGCGCAAGGTCAAGTGTGGCCCTGGGCATTATCTGCCCCCCCACATCTACCCAGGTTCCGGCCTCTGCGCCGTCGGAATCAGGGATGATGCTGTCGGGGAGCACCAAAGAGAGATATTTGAAGATTGCGGCTGTGTAAAGAGTTTTCGCCCTTTCAAGGGCCGCGCGTGTGAACTTCATTCCTTTGTGGCGCACGAACAGGTCGTCGTCGGCAGGATGCGCGAGAAGTTCGGTGATTGTGTCAATGGCTTTCAGCATACTGTCGACGGTGAAAGGGTTGAGCACATTAAAAGATATGCGGTCGTGAAGCGGAAGACGGCGGCGCATGCGTCGGTCGCGCGTAGGCCATTTCTTTTCATCTCTCATAAGCCCGCATGATCTGAGCATTGCCCCCGGCACCACCACGGTTGCCCCTCGCTCGTCGCCGAAAAGATAAGAGAACGGGAATGACGATGAGTCTGGATGAGTTTTGTGGGCGCCCATAATCATGGTGAATGCTCCGATTTTGGCGCCAAACATAATGTAGGCTCCTGACGAGGTCTTTACTCCGCGTTCGAGCACACCCCAATGCACAGGGCCAAGCTTATACATATGGTTGCTCTGGTTTGTAGACGACCCGGCGTTCATAAATGCGGTCTGGCACCCTATGAGGAGTGTGCCTTTGTGCATGCTCACGGTGTATGGCCCTGCAAGCACTGCGCAGGCTTCTCCATTCTCGAAAGAGCAATTTGCGAAAAACAGAGAGTCGTGAGCAGTGAACCCTTTCTCCAGTTCGGCTCCCTGTCCGATGTAGCAGTTTCTGATTATGCATCCTGACGACACTTTGCCGTCTTCGATTATGAAGTTGTCAGCGTCTACTCCGCTTCCGACGTAGGCAAAGCATTTGCCGGGGGCCGCGTTGTTGATTACAGCTCCGTTCATCAGCGACCGGGCTCCCTCGATTGTCACTTCAGGCCCTATGCTTACGTTCAGGATTCGTCCGCAGTCGCGGACAACAGCTCTCTCTCCGATTCCCGCCGGCACGCTTTTTGAGTCGAGAAAATCCTGGAATCCCGGCAGCAGGTTATGTTCGAGCCATTTTGGCTCGCGTGCCATCAGCGTGGCCACCTGTGCAGAAAGTCCGGGATACGCCCTCACAGGGCGTGAGCCGGTCTCGTCGAGAGCGCATATTGATATTCCTACGCCACATGCCGCCTCAGGCTCGAATTCTATCCGGGCCACATTTTCTATGATGGCGTTGTCGCCAATGAAGCAGTTCCTTATTCCTCCAGGCACATTCCTGATGACTACGCCGCTTCCGACCGACACGTTGTCCCCGAAATGCACATTCCTGATGTTGCGAAGGTCAAGAAGGGGAGACACGGTGACGCTGTCCCAGCTGTCGGCTGAGCATCCCTGCTTTTCGAGTTGAGCCACTTGCCACCACTTAAGCCTCACTTGCGGTTGAGATGCATGGCGGTTGTCAGTGTTCTGTAGGTTCGGAGTCATAGTCTTCATCATATTTTTGGAAGAGAAAGTCATTGTAGGGGAATCTCTCGGAGTGAATCTCTTTCGCTTTCTGATAGAGAAGGTCTTTCAGAGCATCGATGTTTATACGCTTTTTGGCAGAAATGAACACGCAGTTATTTTCCATTCGTGCCATCCAGGTCTGTCGGAATTCGTCGAGCGAGATGTTTTCCCTTGTTGAGGGTGTGAGGTCATCGGGGGCTTTAGGTGTGTAGGAGAAGGCATCTATTTTATTAAAAACCATGATCACCGGTTTTGCCGCAGACCCGCAAACTTCCTGAAGAGTTTTGTTTACCACTTCAATCTGCTCCTCAAAACCGGGGTGTGAAATGTCGACGACATGCACGAGGATGTCGGCCTCTCTTACCTCGTCGAGGGTTGATTTAAAAGAGTCAACAAGGTGGGTTGGTAGTTTCCTTATGAAGCCCACTGTGTCGGTGAGCAGGAAGGGGAGGTTGTCGATGATTACTTTCCTCACGGTTGTGTCGAGAGTGGCGAAGAGTTTGTTTTCGGCAAAAACTTCGCTTTTGCTCAGAAGATTCATGAGCGTAGACTTTCCGACATTTGTATATCCCACGAGGGCAATTCTTGTGAGCTTGCCTCTGTTCTTGCGTTGAATTGATTTTTGCCGGTCGATGTGGCGCAATTCCTCTTTCAGGCGAGATATTTTGTCGAGAATTATTCGCCGGTCGGTTTCAATCTGTGTTTCGCCCGGGCCCCTCATGCCGATGCCGCCGCGCTGGCGTTCGAGGTGGGTCCACATTCTTGTGAGCCTTGGAAGCAGATACTGATATTGCGCGAGTTCCACTTGCGTGCGTGCTGTGGCAGTCTGCGCACGTTTTGCGAATATGTCGAGAATCAGGCTTGTGCGGTCAAGAATCTTCACTTTCAGCTCGCGCTCGATGTTTGCCACCTGCTTAGGCGAGAGATCGTCGTCGAAAATCACGAGGCCTATTTCGTTTTCTTCAATATATGCATGTATTTCCTCAAGTTTCCCTTTCCCGACATAAGTGCGCGGGTTGGGATATTCCAATTTTTGTATGAACCGTTTCTCCGGTTCAGCCCCTGCGGTGCGTGCAAGGAAATCGAGTTCGTCGAGATATTCCTTCACTTTCGCCTCGCTCTGTCGGAGTGTGACAAGCCCTACGAGCACAGTACGCTCGTTAGCCTCTTTGTTTATAATATTGTCTTCAATCATTGCCAGGGTTTTGAAATGTGGAGTCAAGCCTGATTATCGGGAAAAGCGTTGCGCCATTCCCGTGGGGGTAAGAAGAGAATCATGCGCAAAGTTAATCAGAACTTCTGCAATCTACAAATGTAGTAACGCCCGGAGAGGGTTTAGAGTTGAAAAAAAGGCCGAATCTTTTTTAAGACCCGGCCTTTTAATAGGGGAGAAGAGCTTATTTCTTTACTTTGTTGTAGCGGGCGTTGAGACCTTCTACAACCTCTGAAGTGATGTCGAGATCGGGATTGATATAAAGAGTTGCGGCTTTAAACAGGATGGCGTCGTAGCCTTTCTTTGCATTATAATCTTTTATGAAGGCCTCGATCGAGTCGTTCACTGTTTTCTGGGCGGTCATGGCAGCGTTTTCAAAATTGCTTTGCAAAGTTGCCACAGAGCGTTGGGCGTTGGCCTGCATGTTGTTGATTTTGTCCTGGTCAGCCTTGTATGACTCCTCCGAGAGGTAGCCGTTGTTCTGCATTTTTTTCTGCATTGAAGAAGCAAACGACTGGATGGAGTTCTCATGGCGTTTAACTTCGCTCTCCATGTTTGTCTGCATGCGCAGCATCTCCTCGTTGTAGTCTTTGGCGAGGTTATACTTGCTGAGAACAGTGTCGAGGTCTACATAGCGGTAGTTCGGGAGGGCGTCGGCGCTTTTAGCTGGGGTAGACGCGGCCTTGGCGGCGGGAGCTCCCTTCTGGGCGTCAGAACCGCAAGAGGCGAGACCGAAGCATATGCAGAGGGCAAAAGACATTGCCGAAACTCTGAGAAGATTTTTTTTCATTATTATTGATAAATGTTATTGTTGTTCAATGTTTTTATTCTTTGCCATGTCTGCTGAAGGCTGCCTCCGGGGCTTTACCCCATGGCAGGCGTGACCTGACAGAAACGAGTGGCTTCGAGAAAAAATTACTCTAACGGAGAGCAAAAGTAATGCAATCCCACAAAAGAATAGCACTAATAGAGTTAATTTCACTATTTTAAATATATTTTAACACGATGGCTCTCGTCTGAGCTTGTGTGCCGTTTGAATTAATCGCGCAAAATTACAAAAAAAATCAGTAAATTAAAAAATCACGAATGAGAAATGCGCGGATTTTGGCGGTTTTGCGGTTTTTGAGATGCTCTATGTTGTGCCGACAGAGATAATCTGCATTAAATTCGCCCCTAAAAACGTGGCAAATGAGATTGAATTTTTGAATTAAAATTGGCTGATCTTTTGACGGCATGAAAATTTTATGTACTTTTGGGAATTGAATGATGGCAAAGCCTTCGGGGCATGTTCCGGCCCGCCGGTTAGCAATCATATGTTCAGACTAAATCAATAACCATAAAAAACAGAAATAGAATGGAAGTTAAAGACCTTAAGCCTGCCTTGATATGGCAGTGCTTTGATGAGATCACAAAAGTGCCCCGCCCTTCATGTCATGAGGAGCAGATTAGAGAGTATCTTCTTGAATTTGCCAAGAAGCACGGAATCGCCGCAAAGACAGACAAGGTTGGGAATGTGGTGATGTCAAAGCCGGCCACAAAGGGTAATGAGAGCGCCCCGACAGTAATACTTCAGGCACATATGGACATGGTGGCTGAGAAAAACGGGGATGTGGAGCATGACTTCCTTAAGGATCCAATACGCACCTATATCGATGGCGAATGGGTGAAAGCTAAGGGCACCACACTCGGGGCTGACAATGGCATCGGCATGGCGGCTGCGCTTGCAGTGATGATTGACGATTCTCTTGAGCATGGCACGGTGGAGGCCCTTTTCACAATCAACGAGGAAATCGGCCTTGAAGGGGCTCAGAATCTCGGAGAAGACATGATTAGCGGCAAAATCCTTGTGAATCTTGACTCGGAAGATGACGGCGAGATATTTGTAGGCTGTGCCGGCGGCATCGACACAACTGCCGTGTTCCATTACAACAGAAGCTTCTCGCCTGAGAACTTCAGCTATTTCAAGATGAGCGTGAGCGGACTTCTCGGCGGCCACAGCGGCGGCGACATACATCTCGGCAGAGCCAATGCAAACAAGATTGTGGCACGCTTCATCTGGGAGTGTTCACAAAAATGGGACATCGAGGTGAGCTCATTCAAGGGAGGCAATCTCAGAAATGCCATCCCGAGAGAGGCAGAGTCGGTATTTGGTGTTCACAATGACCATCGCGAGAAGGTGGAAGAATTCCTTAAGGTGTATTCAAAAGACATCAAAAACGAATATAAGGGTGTGGAGCCCTGTGTAGAGTTGAAGATAGAGAGCGTGGAGCGTCCTGAATACTGCATAGACTCTGCCACATCTCTGTCGCTCATCCGTGCGCTTTATTCAGCGCCTCACGGAGTTGTCTCTATGAGCCGTGACCTTGAAAACCTTGTGGAGACATCCACCAACCTTGCAGCCGTCAAGATGGAGGGTGATGACAAAATCAAGGTTACTACGTCGCAGCGTTCGTCGGTAGAATCTCGCAAAAACGACATTGCCGGCCAGGTGGAGGCTCATTTCCAGCTTGCAGGCGCAAGTGTGAGCCATTCTGACGGCTATCCCGGCTGGGCCCCCAACATGGAGTCGGCCATCATGAAAATTTCTGCCGACGCATATGAGGAGCTCTTTGCCGTTAAACCGGCCATCAAGGCTATCCATGCAGGTTTGGAGTGCGGCCTCTTCCTTTCCAAATATCCTGAACTCGACATGGTGAGCTTCGGCCCGACAATGACCGGCGTACACTCGCCCGACGAGCAGCTCCTGATCCCTACAGTAGACAAATTCTGGAAGCATCTTGCATTAGTTCTTAAAAAGGTGGCTGAATTATGATTCGGGGCCTTTCTGCCATATTGATGTCGGGGGCAGCGGTGCTGGCGATGGCCGGCTCCGCCGCTCCCGGACAGGGTGGCTCTTCTTCCCGGAAACAGGTGGAAATATCGGTGCTTGAGGAGATAATTAATCCCGGGCGCGATATGCTCGACGGCATTCGCAGGGTGCTGGTTGACTCGGTGCCTGCCGGCGACGAAGGCTCCCGCTACACGAGCCTTACTGAGGAGGACTTTCTCATGGTGGCCAAAGAGCTTGACGTGGAGCTTGCGGTGATAAAGGCGGTGGTGTCGATTGAGGCAGGAAAGGAAATGAAGGGCTTTTGGGCTCCGGGGATACCGGTTGTGAACTTCGACCCTAAAATGTATGCCAGGTTCAAAAACAAAGTTCCGTCGAAAGCCGGAGCCAAGGGAGAGAAAGTGCCGGAAGGGCTTTCCGGCCACGCTTTGAAGGAATGGACCCAGTTGGTCAATGCCCGCAAAAGCAATGCTCAGGGGGCAAACATGGGCACATTCTGGGGAATGTTTCAGATAGGAGGATTCAATTACAGGCAGTGTGGCTGCGAGACAGTGGATGAGTTTGTCAGGCTGATGTCTTATTCCGAACTTGAGCAGCTTGAATTGTTTGCTGCATTTATCACAAACGGGGGGATGCTTGACGACCTGAGAAATAAAAACTGGGCCGCATTTGCAAGAAAATATAACGGGGCCGGGTATGCTAAGAGAGGATACCATAAGAAAATGGCCGCCGCATATAAAAAATTCAAGGCAGAAAGCAAATGAGAAGAGTCGCGACGCGAGTTTTCATTTTAGCATGCCCTTGTTGACCAATAAAACAAAATAACATAAATCAATCATGAAAATCACAGATCTTGAACCGAAACTGATGTGGCAATGTTTCGACGAGATAACCAAAGTGCCTCGCCCGACACACCATCTTGACAAGATGAAAAGTTTTCTTGTGGACTGGGCCAACCGCCATAATATAACAGTAAAGACCGATGAGGTCGGGAATATCATGATGAGCAAGCCCGCCACTCCCGGACATGAAAACGCTCCTACAGTGATTCTGCAGGGACATCAGGACATGGTGGCGGAGAAGAGGGGAGACAAGGTGCATGACTTCCTCAACGACCCTATCGCCACAATCGTAGACGGCGAATGGGTTAAAGCCGACGGCACTACTCTCGGTGCTGACAACGGACTCGGATGCGCTGCCGGTATGGCGGTTCTTCTTGACGACACGCTTGTGCACGGCCCAATAGAGTGTCTTTTCACAGTAGATGAGGAGCAGGGCCTGATAGGGGCCAATGGCCTTCAGCCCGGTTTTGTGACCGGCTCTATTCTTTTGAATCTCGACTCCGAGGAGCATGGCTCTCTCGTGATAGGGTGTGCCGGCGGCAAGGTCACAATTTGCCGTCTTCCTTATTCCACAGAGGAGGCCCCTGCCGATAAGACATATTATAAGGTGCATGTCAATCACCTTAAAGGCGGCCATTCAGGCATGGAAATCAACCTTGGCAGAGGGAATGCCAATCAGCAATTGTGCAGATTCTTAGGGAAGATGCGTGAGAAATACGGTCTTCTCCTTTCTTCTATAGATGGCGGCGGCCTTGCGAACGCTATCCCCAGAGAGGCGTGGGCTATAGTCGGCATCGACAGCGGCAAGGAAGCGGAGTTTGAAAAAGAAGTGGAAGCATTCAGCGACATGATTCATGCCGAATTCCTGCTTGCAGAAGGTAAAGACTTTACGTTTACAGCTTCAAAGGTGGAGGCTCCGTCTTCAGTTATTGCCCGCGACACTGCAAATAATCTTGTGTCGGCGGTGTTTGCCTGCCCCAATGGAGTGCAGGGAATGTCGAATGCAGTTGAAGGACTTGTAGAGACATCCTGCAATCTTGCTTCGGTAAAGATGGAAGGCGACAATATCGTCATCACTGTGCATCAGCGTTCATCCGTTGACTCCCGCAGGGATGAGATTGCCGACAGGGTGAAGGCTCTGTTCACAATGATAGGTTGTGACGTACGTTTCGACGACACCTATGTAGGATGGGCACCAAATCCGGATTCAAAGATTCTTGAGGTGGCGGAAGCAAGTTTTGAGTCACTGTTCGGGCATAAGCCCAAGGTGGAGGCGTTGCACGCCGGCCTTGAATGTGGCTTGTTCCTCGAAAAAATGCCGGGGCTTGACATGATTTCGTTTGGCCCCACGCTTAAAGACATCCATTCTCCAAGCGAGAAGGCCAATATCCCGTCTGTGCAGGAGTTCTGGAAATTCCTTTGCGACATATTAAAGCGTCTTGTATAACAGTTTGGCATATAAAATTTCATATCGCCCCCGCTTGCCCGGTTTTATGGAGCAAGCGGGGGCGATGTTTTGGCGGCTGAGTGAATAGGTTGCGTCAGGGGGTCGAGGAGGTGAACAAATCAGGGGGAGTCTGGTTATTAAATATATAACCCGAACAAATAGTTTATTATGCTTGGTTACATATCGATTGGAGTGTTTATCGACGGCGGCTACTATGCAAAAGTGAATCGTGCGTTGAAAGCCATTGAGAATTCAATAATAAGGGTGAGGTCGTTGTTTGATTTCATCTGCTATCGCCTTGCCGACGATGAAGGGGTTGACCCCGCCAACTGTCAGATAACGGAGGCGCATTATTTCAGAGGGCGTTTTCGTGTGAAAGAGGCATACGACAAGCACTTGCTGTATAATGAGCGGAAATTTGAAGACACATTGATTGAGAATGATGTGGTTTTCCACTATAAGCATTTGCGCGAGATGGAAAAAGACGGTGTGGCGCAAGTGATAGAAAAAGGAGTGGATGTGTGGTTCGCTCTTGAGGCTTACGAACTGGCTTGTTTCCGAAAGTTTGATTATGTGGTGCTCATAACCGGGGATGCAGACCATGAGATGCTTGTGAGAAAACTGAAAGCCCTGAAGATAAAGACGGTTTTGCTGACATGGAATCTTGCGAATGTCGATGCCACGTCGCCCCTTCTTCTCGAGGAGGCGGGCCATCATTGGGAATTGTCGCACATGGTTGAAGACAACCCCGGCCTTAAAAGGGCATTGCTTTATAAACTCAGAGATTCGGCGTTGACTCCGTTAGGCGATGAATTTTAGAGTCATGTCGGTGATTGATCAGGCAGTAGACTTGTAAAAGTCCCTGAATGGCTGGAGATGTTATTAGGGCAATGTTATTATTGACAGGTATTAATAATTAAATATGGTTTATTATGAAAATTTTTAAGATTATTGCTGTCCTTGCAGTGGTTCTTCTCGCGGCGGCGTGTGGAGGTTCAGACGATGCCTCGAAAGTGGCGTCTAAGATTCATAGCAATGAGCAGCTCACAGAGTCGGATTATAAAGTTATGGTCGATTATTGCGGCAAGTATGCCGAGTCGGCTCAGAAAATACAAGACCAGATAAACAATCTCCCTGTTGATTCGGAAGAAAGCGAGAAATTAAACGAGGATATGTCTGATCTGGCTTCCAAGTATCCGCTTGTGTCGGAATTTTTTGGAAAAATCACGACAGCCACAGAGGAAGAGGTGGGCCCGGAAAATGTTAAACTTATAAATAAATATGCTCCGTTGATGTGGTTCTCCGCGCCTGAATGGGCCAATGTAGGCGACGATCCTTCTGTGGTAGGATTCATAGAAGAGATGCCCTCTTCCGACACAACCGGTGTGATTTCATCAGGCGATGGGGTGGAGGTAAATAAATAATACTTGCAGAAAAGAGCGGGATGAAGCGCTGTAAAGCTGCAATTTCTTTGAAATAAGAATAATTTAGGTTTTAAAATTCGGTCTTCGGAATATGTTGTATAACATGTTTCGGAGACTTTTGTTTGTGTGTTTTTTGTCAAAATGAAAGATTTGGATGTGCATTGTTGATAATTGGTATATGAAATGTGACTTAAATAAGAAAAAGAAGGTGAGGTATGATAGAAAATGGATAAAATTAAAGGCGAAGAATTTTCGTAAAACAAAATTTTGAGTTAACTTTGCAGAGAAGGTTTTGAAAAGACATTACGAACCGACCTTGACATAATGACACATTCCGACAAATAGTCGCGGCTTGGGCGGCAAAAGAAGAGTTCGGCAAACGCAAAAAAACGCGCCCTCTACCTTAGTCGCTAATACCAAGAAAACTCCATGAAAAATAGCAATCAAGAGATTCAGAAAACTGGAAAGCAGAAAGCGAAGAACAGTGACACAGCACAGCCTTAAACCTATCCCCATGAAAATATCTATCCGGACTCCGGATATGCGCCGCAAGCCGCGACTGTCGGAATGAATAAAAACAAAATATCCTTAACAATAAAAATATTTTAAATTCGTTCTGATGATAGAGTGTTCGCACTTTATCGGCAGAAACTCTTCTTGTGTCGATTTATGATAGCAAGCAATGACTTGACAAACAACCAAAAGAGATGTAAAATTTGAATTGCGGGCGCGGACTATGTCCGGCGTTCTCGCAGTTTTGTCAATATATGATGATTATATGTGTGGAATAGTAGGTTATGTAGGCGATGGCAATGTGTATGACATTCTCATAAAGGGATTGCATCGCCTTGAATATAGAGGCTATGACAGTGCAGGCATAGCCCTTGTTGCTCCTTCCGGCAAGTTGAATGTCTATAAGACAATGGGAAAGGTGAGCAATCTTGAGGCTTTTTGTCTGGACAAGAATCTTGAGGCAAAAGCCGGCATCGCTCATACGCGATGGGCCACTCACGGCGAGCCAAGCGATTGCAATGCCCATCCCCATTATAGTGAAGACGGCAATCTCGCTCTTGTGCACAACGGCACAATCGAGAACTACAAGCTTCTGAAGGATGCGCTTATTCAGCATGGGTGTAAATTCCATTCGGAGACAGACACTGAAGTGCTCGTGCAGCTCATAGAATATATAAAGGTGAAAAACAACTGCTCGCTGCTTGATGCCGTAAGAGAGGCATTGAAGCAGGTGGTGGGGGCATATGCGATAGCTGTGATTGAAAAGGATAATCCCAATCGTATCATAGCCGCTCGCAAAAGCTCGCCTCTGGTGATAGGAATCGGTGAAAACGAGATGTTCCTTGCCTCCGATGCAACTCCGTTTGTAGAATACACCAAAGACTGTGTATATCTTAAAGACGAAGAGGTGGCGGTGATAGAGAGGGGAGAGCCGTTGAAGCTTGTCACTCTCGAGAACAAGGAGAGCAAAATAGATGTGACCACTTTGGAGATGAGCATATCACAGCTTGAAAAAGGCGGGTATCCTCATTTCATGCTCAAAGAGATATTCGAGCAGCCCACTACCTTGCAGGACTGCATCAGAGGCAGGGTGGTGAACGGAGGCAAAAAAGTCATGCTCTCCGGAGTGGCAGACAATAAGGAGAAATTCATAAATGCGAAGCGCATAGTCATAGTGGCCTGCGGCACCTCATGGCATGCCGCCCTTCTTGGCAAATATTTATTGCAAGACATGTGCCGGATACCCGTAGAGGTGGAATATGCCAGTGAATTCAGGTATTCTAACCCGGTGCTCGATGATAAAGACATCGTTATCGCCATTTCGCAGAGTGGCGAGACAGCCGACACGCTTGCGGCTATCAAGATTGCCAAAGGGATGGGTGCGTTTGTGTACGGCATAAGTAATGTTGTAGGCAGCTCTATTCCCCGCGAAACGGAAAGCGGCACCTATATCCATGTAGGCCCCGAGATTGGGGTTGCCTCCACAAAGGCATTCACCGGCCAGGTGATGGTGCTAACGATGCTTGCCACATCAATAGCGCAGGTGAAGGGCACTATGACAGAGGAGCAGATCTGGGATCTCGGAAAGGCAATCCTGAAAATTCCTAAGACGGTAGAGAAGGTGCTTAAACTTAACGACAAGATAGAAAGATTGTCGCTCATTTACACCTATGCCCGCAATTTCCTATACCTGGGTCGCGGCTATAGCTATCCTGTGGCGCTTGAAGGGGCTTTGAAGTTGAAGGAGATCTCCTATATCCATGCCGAGGGTTATCCTGCGGCAGAAATGAAGCATGGCCCGATCGCGCTTATCGACACGGAGATGCCGAGCGTGATAATTGCGCCAAACGATCATCTTTATGAGAAGATTGTAAGCAACGTGCAGCAGGTAAAGGCGCGCGGAGGCTCGATAATAGCGATTGTGACGGAAGGAGACAGCGTGATTCGCAACATTGCAGACCATGTTCTGGAGGTTCCGGAGATGCCGGAGTGTCTTAGCCCGATCATCACGAGCATACCTTTGCAGTTGTTGAGCTACTATATTGCCATCAACAAAGGGAAGAATGTAGATATGCCTCGAAACCTTGCCAAGTCGGTCACGGTGGAATAAAAATCCGTCTGTGTGAAGCGTGGCAACAACGAATAGACGAAAAATTGGCAGGAAAGAATTAGAGGTTCTTTCCTGCCAAATTGTTTGATAATTAATGTATTGATTGCCGGAATCAAGGTCTCTGCTCTGATGTTTTTGAAAAATATTTGAAAAAAAGTTGCGAAAAAATTTGGAGTGTCAGAAAAAAGCAGTAACTTTGCAGTCGAATTTCGGTTTGACACTGAAACAAACGAAAATTCAATGCCTCTTTAGCTCAGTTGGCCAGAGCACGTGATTTGTAATCTCGGGGTCGTTGGTTCGAATCCGACAAGAGGCT
>VSPM01000060.1 GCA_009775365.1 Muribaculaceae bacterium | reverse complement strand
TCCATCGGGACATCTTCCCACTATAAAATAGCACAATCTTTGAGAATGCAACGCAATCTTAAATGAAAGAGCCGTGTTCAATTTGTGCAATTCGCTTGGCACATGCTTGAAAACTCTGTTTTTTTTTGTAATTTTGCAAAAATAACTGTAACAAAATTACTCCATGAGTGAATTAGCCACTAAATACAACCCCTCTGAGGTTGAAGACAAATGGTATGCATACTGGATGGAACATGGCCTGTTTCATTCCGAGCCTGACAATCGCGAACCTTTCTGCATAGTGATTCCGCCTCCAAATGTGACCGGAGTGCTCCACATGGGACACATGCTCAACAATACGATTCAAGACATTCTCGTGCGCCGGGCAAGGATGCTTGGCAAAAACGCACTATGGGTGCCGGGCACCGACCACGCGGCAATTTCAACTGAAGCAAAGGTCGTGGCAAAACTCGCACAGGAAGGAATCAAGAAAACCGACCTCACCCGCGAGGAATTTCTAAGCCACGCATGGGACTGGACACACAAATACGGAGGCATTATTTTGCAGCAGCTCCGCAAACTGGGAGCCTCATGCGACTGGGAACGCACTGCTTTCACCATGGATGAGACTCGCTCCAAAAGCGTGATGCGTGTGTTCTGCGACCTCTACAACCGTGGCCTCATTTATCGAGGCGTCCGCATGGTGAACTGGGACCCCAAAGCTCTCACTGCCCTCTCCGATGAAGAGGTGATATATAAGGAAGAGCAAAGCAAACTTTTCTATCTTAAATATATGGTGGAGGGTGAAGACGGCAAATATATTGTCGTGGCCACCACTCGCCCGGAAACAATCCTTGGCGACTCCGCCGTGTGCGTCAACCCAAATGACGAACGCTATTCATGGCTCAAGGGGAAACGCGTGATTGTGCCCATGGTAGGGCGCTCCGTGCCTATCATTATGGACGAATATGTTGAAATGGAATTCGGAACCGGATGTCTTAAAGTAACCCCGGCTCACGATGTCAATGACTATATGCTCGGCGATAAATACGGACTGGAGTCAATCGACATTTTCAATGACAACGGCACAATTTCCGAAGCTGGAGGAATGTATGTGGGAATGGACCGTTTCGACGTGCGCAAACAAATCATGAAAGACCTTGCCAACAAAGGACTCGTAGAGAAGGTTGAAGATTATGTCAACAAGGTGGGCCATTCAGAACGCACCGACGCCGTGATTGAGCCGAAACTCTCAATGCAATGGTTCGTAAAGATGGACGGGCTCGCAGTGCCTGCCCTCGAGGCCGTTGAAACCGACTACATAAAGTTTGTGCCTGCAAAATACAAGAACACCTATCGCTACTGGATGACCAACATCAAGGACTGGTGTATTTCGCGCCAGCTCTGGTGGGGACATCAGATTCCGGCCTGGTATCTTCCCACCGGCGGATATGTGGTGGCTGAGAATGAAGAGCTGGCATTGGCCAAGGCAATAGAGAAAACAGGAAACCCTGAACTCACCCTTAACGACCTCACACGCGACCCCGACTGTCTTGACACATGGTTCTCATCATGGCTTTGGCCAATCTCTCTATTCAACGGCATTCTTGACCCGGACAATGAGGAATTCAAATACTATTACCCCACAACCGACCTTGTGACCGGGCCGGACATTATCTTCTTCTGGGTGGCACGCATGATTATTGCCGGATATGCTTTCTGCGGCGACAAGCCTTTCAGCAACGTATATTTCACCGGAATCGTGCGCGACAAGATTGGACGCAAAATGTCAAAGTCGCTTGGCAATTCACCCGACCCGCTCGAACTTATCGACAAGTTTGGCGCAGACGGCGTGAGAATGGGCATAATGCTTGCCGCCCCCGCCGGCCACGACATCATGTATGATGACTCTTTATGCGAGCAGGGCCGCAACTTCTGCAATAAAATATGGAATGCTTTCCGTCTTGTGAAAGGATGGGAAGTAGACCCCGCCAAGCCGCAGCCTGAATCTTCAAAGAGAGGCATTGAATGGTTTGAGGCAGAACTGCGCCGCACTCTCATCGAGGTTGACGACCTTATGGGCAAGTTCCGCATCTCGGAAGCCCTGATGGCCGTGTACAAACTCTTCTGGGACGAATTCTCTTCATGGTATCTCGAAGTAATCAAGCCCGCATATGGCTCTCCCATAGATGGAGAGACCTACAACGAGACTCTTCGCTTCTTCGATACCCTCCTCCGCCTGCTCCATCCCTTCATGCCCTTTATCACCGAAGAGCTCTGGCAGCATCTTTACGACCGCAAAGATGGTGAAAGCATCATGACTGCCGAGCTTCCGAAAGCAGACAGCTTCAACGAGGAAGCCATTTCCCGTTTTGACCATCTCAAAGAAGTGATTGCCGGAATACGCACCGTGCGCAAGCAGAAACAGATTCCGCAGCGCGACTCGCTCGAACTTCTTATAAAAGGGCCTCACAACCCATATCTCGACTGCATATTGGAAAAGATGGGCAATCTCTCCGACATCAGGATTGTGGAAGAGAAACCTGCCGCCGCAGTGTCGTTTATAGTAGCATCTACAGAATACAGCATCCCCGTGACTGCCAACATCAATGTGGAGGAGGAGCTCAAGAAACTCAACGCCGACCTGGAATATCACGAGAAATTCCTCGCAAGCGTCCGCAAAAAGCTCTCTAACGAAAAATTTGTGGCCAACGCACCCGAAAAAGTTGTGGCGCTTGAAAAGAAAAAAGAGAGCGACGCACTCGAAAAGATAGCCGCAGTGAAGGCCGCTATCGCTGCAATTTCTTAACACATCAGATAAGAGACCCAATAAAATAGTGTGCCAAGGCCCTTAATGACCCGGCACACTATTTTTTTATTTAAGCATCTTATTATCAAATTTATCTAACATAATTAACCATGAACCAAAGACTCCTGCTTGTCCCCGCCTTGCTTCTCGCAATCGGATTGACATCCGGATATGCCCGCACGCTGTCTCCGGAAGAAGCCCTGTCAAGAGCTTTCGAGCAAAATCAAACGCACAAAATCAAAAGATTGAATGCGTTCCAAGCCTCAAACCTTATTCAGACAATACCCACTTCTTCCGGAGATCCGGCCATATATCTTTTCGGCAACAACGCCGACTCATATGTGGCGGTAAGCGCCAACGACATCGCATCGCCTATCCTGGCTTACGGCTCAGCCCCGGCCTACGGATCTAACTCTGAAATGCCTCCGCAAATGAAATGGATGCTTGAGGAGTATGCCCGCGAAATAGCATTTGCCGACAGCGTGGCAGCAGTCCGCGCCTCCAAGGGAGTGGTTCCCGGCAACACTGTGATGAGAAAAGCGGATTGCGATGTTTCTCATCCCGACGTTATAATAAAGCCGCTTCTTTCTACGGTGTGGAATCAGGACACACCGTTCAACGATTATTGCCCGGAAGAATATGGCTACAAATCCTACACAGGATGCGTGGCCACCGCAATTGCGCAAGTCATGAACTATCACAAATATCCTGAAGCCTCTCACGGCACAGGACATGCCACTGTGGCCGGGACAGACCTTACCCGCGATCTGAACGTGACCTTCGACTGGGGCAACATGATCGACAACTACAACAACGGCTATAGTGCCACAGAAGCCGACGCCGTGGCCAATCTAATGGTGACGTGCGGTTTTGCTGTAGACATGATGTATAGCACCCAAGGCTCGGGAGCCTACGACATGAATGTGCCTAAAGCCTTCACTCAGCATTTCGACTACGACCTGTCGGCATGGCTATATTATCGCAACTATTACACCCTCACTGAATGGGAGCATATGCTCGTCAACGAACTGACTGAGAACGGGCCTATTTACTATTCCGGTCAAAGCCCCGAAGGTGGACACGCCTTCGTGTGCGACGGCTATGAAGGCGACGGCCTTTTCCACTTCAACTGGGGATGGGGCGGCGCATACGACGGTTTTTTCAGAATCGACGCGCTCAACCCTGAAGGTGAGGGAATCGGCGGCTTTGAAGGGGGCTACAACTCCGGGCAGACCGCCATGATGGGTGTAAGAAAACCTGCAGGTGGCTCCGAACTTCCGGAATCAAGATTAACAATGCAGGACGTAGCTCCGCAAGCCATGATCACGGACGGATATCTGATGATTGAGGGTTTCTGGTATAACTCCGCATATGCAGACGCTCAGATATACGTCGGCCTGGAATTTGAGAACATTGAAACAGGCGAAACCAGCATCAGACAAATGGAAGATGAATTGTATGAGCTCCCCTCCTATTATGGTCTCCAATGGGCGTATTCGGAAGAGCGTACAGATCTTCCTGACGGCACTTATCGCGTGAAGGTTGTATCTCTCGACCCGAGGTTTGATGAATGGAAAACCGCCCTGCACAATCTCGACATACGCGACTACATTCTCGTCAACATCTCGGAAGGCACAGCAACAGTGGTTGACGCCGGCGGGCTGTCGGTGACAGATGCCACTCTCAACGGCGATATATCCCGGGACGGCAATGGCTCATATACTGCCACACTGTCTAACACCTCTATCGACAACATGACAATCAACCTCGCACCCGGGCTTCTCCATAGCGACTACTATCTCGTTGCCTCCGGAGAGGGAGCGGCTATAACTCTGCAAGCCGGTGAAACCAAGTCATTCACCAATGAGTTCACACTTACGTTCTATGACGGTTTTGAGTATAACACCGCCTATTCGCTTATTCTCTATAACACCGGCACTATGCAGGTAGAATATTATATCGGAGAAGTGCAGATTTCTGACAGCAATATGCCGGATATTCCAGAACTGGAATGCCTAAGCTTCGAGATAGGAGGAGACCCCGAAAACATATATCCCGACAATATCTCATTCATGGCGCAAGTTGTGTCCTCAACAGATGCGAGAGAGTTATTCCAGGTTGCAATATGGAACCCCGACACATGGAAACTCATCCAGAACACAGTCACTCCCGAATATGAATTTATTGCCGGCGAGCCTCTGAATATTGAATTCAATGTAGCATTCCAGGATGCAAAGCCCGGAACCTTATATGCATCATCTCTCCACAATAATCAGGGAGAGCCCATATCTCCTCCGGTATATTTCAGAGTTTCGGAGATGGCAGGCGTAAGCCAATCTGCAATCGACACTGCTTCACCTGCAATCAAATACGACAGAACCACGCACACTCTCTCAATCTCCTCTGAGTCTAAATTAACTAACGTGACGCTCGCCTCAGTTTCAGGTCAACAAATCAGTCCCCTTGCAAAACCACTTGACAAAGGAATCGTGATAGACCTCTCCTCATACTCCGGCATGATAATTGTCAGCGCCACCGACTCCAACGGAAATACAAAGACATCAAAGATTGTTCTTTAAAACAAAGACATCGATAACTGATCTTTAAAAACGTACAAAACATAACGCATGAAAAAGCGGAGCTCGTATTGAACTCCGCTTTTTCATGCAAATATGGATTGAATTTTATCTGACGATATGCTTCACACCATTGATTATATAGACTCCTTTCGACAGACTGCGAATCGTCTCCACATCAGCGTCGCTGCTAATCAAAAGGCCGTCTGCACTATATATCACAATCTTTCTGTCGGCTTCAGGAACAAACACTCCTGAAAGATTCAAGAAGACTGCACTTATCTTCATGTCGCCGTCTACACTTAACGTGAACGTTGACTCCGTGCCTTTCTTTTCTCCATTTACAACCCAATTGCCGAATATGTGTGATTTGTCGGCAACTGCCATAAGGGTAAGCTCGTCGCCATACGGATAAAGCCCTGTGCCGGCGCCTATGATTTCACCGCCATCACAGAATGAATCTATTTCAACGTCAAAATTTCTGGGCACAAACACCGCCACTATATCATCGTTGGCCAATGCCGTAACCGACATATCCTCATCTGAGGAATATGCCTTTCCAAAACTTGTCCATTGCGAGAACTCATATCCATACTCAGCCTTGGCGGAGAATGAGATCTGCTCATTATAATCAGCGTTAATCACGCGAGCGGAATCTATATTCACTGTTTCAGAGCCACGAACGGCAACAACCGTGCCCGACAATTCAGGATAAACTTTCACACCGAGAAGAATCGAGCCCGCGGGATAATAATTCCAGCCTGCATTCTTCGCATCGCGTCCGCTGAATCCCTCGTCATCCACAACATCGGCAGAGCTGACAGTGATAGAATAATATCCCGGCACAGAGTCTGCACTAATGGCTGACAAGTCGAGACGGAATCTCTTGTTGTCGTCGGTCGAAATCCCAATAAGCCCCGCGTCAAGGCTTTCACCCTGGCAGAACATCCGGATGTCGGAAGCAGTGAATGTAGAAGGGTCGATATGCTTGTTGAACATCACGTCAACGAAGCCAAGCGGCTCTGCAAGCACCTCTCCCCAGGCGGGGGCACCCTCTATTGAAACCACCTCAAGCATGAGTCCGGGAGCGGGAGTGAATCTCAAAACATATTCCTCAGCCCCTACATTGGCCACACAATCGGCAAAATGAATCCTGTTCTCATATGCCGGGTCGGTGCCGTCGCGCAATGTTCGGTCAGTCTGCCAGAAATTACGAACCGGAATTTCCGCGCCGTCGCTCTTTCTTGTGACAGACACGATGTGCGACACTCCATAAGTGGGGTCAGGCACATTGCCATACATCCAGCCACTTTCCGCGCTTGTCGCGAATATCGAGTATGTGCCGTCGAGATTATATCTGATTTCGGCAGAATCAGCCACCTTCACTTCGCTTGTGCTTCCGTCAGTGAAATATATTCTGTCGGGCGTGTCGTTGACGTCTTCAATGTCATTGGTCATAAACCCTACAGACATGCCATCCTCTTCCGCCACATCAAGACTTCTGATAAGTTCATGAATCGAAACCTCGTTAAGCAGCGAGAGGTCGGGATTGCCATAGCTTGAAACGTGGTTAGCCTCGATTTCATAATCAGTGAAATGGCCAAGCAACGAACCCCTGAAGAACCACTGCGAATAAGCCGACTTTCCGGCTTTTATATCGCCAAATTCCGTTGCCACGCTGCCGCCCAAAGCGAGATTCTTTTCCCCGCCGTTTAGTCTGCTGCTCACAATTTCCACATCAAAAGCAAGCCCCTTGTCATTGCTTACCACTTCGGGCTGTTTTGTAAGCATACGGATGTTGGATGCGTCGCCATATCCCACATTGTTTATAAGCAACGCAAACTCCGCGTCTTCAGAAGGCTCCACAATCTCCGTGTGCGGATCATCACCAATCACGTCTCGCTGCATGAAATATGTGAGATTTAGCTGCGGCGACGGATTGACGGTGAGTGAAACAGGCGACAATATGCGTGTCACCTCCAGGCCGGAGAAGGGGTCAACATATGAAAGCGAACCGCCGAAAGCATACACACGCTCCTCTGTCGGGGCGGCATATTTTGTGGGTATGAACAATATTGACGCAGTTCCTGACTCCTGTGCTCCAAGTGTCCATCCACCATCGAGCGAAAGCTCTCCTTCAAAGCCATCCATAGATTCCGCATTTATCTGGAATTCATGAGATGTAGCGACATTGCCGTCAGGGTCTTTCACAGTGAGAGCAAGCCTCACATTCTCCATCGGTTTCTCTTCATTTCCGTTGAAAACAGTGAGAGTGCCACGGAATGCCTGGCGCGTCATAACCATCTTCTGCGAGAACTGCAGGCTGATTGAAGCGCACACAGAGGAACCACCCTTGGCCATCTCTTTCTGCACGGCTTCAAAACTTTCTGTAAGCACGTCTTCTATGTCTTTATCGCCGTTGCCCACAAGTTCATCAGCAGCCTTCTCTCCATTTTCAAAAAGATTCTCGATATAGTTGAAATCAATCTTGTTGTCTGACTCAACATCCTCGTAGAAGAATGAGTTGTTCCAACGCTCTATAAATCTTTCAAACTGAGCATTGCTAACCTCTCCCGGCTTGAAGACTCTGATAAAGTCGGAAGCATCTATCGGTTTCTCCTCGTCAAACATTGCAATGAGAAGCGGCATACGTTTTCCGTACTTCACCTCAAGCCACTGCTCGTCGCCGAAAAGTTCCGCGAAATAGTCTTCCTCACATTCCACAAGCTGCACACACTTTTTCATGTTAGCCTTAAAGAGCTCTACAACGCTGCTCACACTTCTTACCTTTCTGACCACGCTGTCGCCGGGAACAGTGTCCGGGGCTTCAAGGTCGCAAGGCGCAAGCATCATGCCAATGCAAGGCGCTTTCTTCATCATTCTGCCGACATTTCCTATTTTACCGGCAAGAGCGGGATTTTTCTTTTTGATAAGTTTCTCTAAACCCTCAGTTACATCGGGCACAGTCTCATAGAGTTTCTGACCGTCGATTTCCCCGTTTTTGAAAGCATCTCTCGATTTGTCAAGCGCATCGGAAAAATCTTTAGTGTCTTTAAGAAAATCTCTCTGTTCCTTTGTCAATCCGGAGTGATCAGAATCGAGATAGTTGTCTAACACTTTTTCAGCACCGGCTTCTAATCCATCTTTCAACAAGTCCCAATCGTCATCTGAAAGATTGTCGTTCTTAACATTCTCCGCCAGGTCTTTCATCCTGTCGCACATGTCTTTAATCGCGTCTACTGCATCAGGAACGCCTTCAGTAAACGGGCAGTTTTTAAGTTTATCCCTATTTGATAAATTAGAATCTGCCGCACGGGCGCACTTGATGCCGTCTCCCACAGCCTGTCCGGCTGCTATTACCATCCCAACATTCGGAATGCAGCTTGCAAGAGCCATCATGAATTGGTTCTGACACGGCTCGCAGTCATAATCCTTCTTCTCCGACGGTTTAGGACGGTCATCTTCCGAGCCATTCTTATGGTCATCGTTCCAGTCTATGACGGGGCCTCCTATTCCACCCCATCCGCCATAGCCACCCCACCAGCCATAGCCGTATCCGCCATAGGTTCCGTTGCCGGAGTTATCCCAGGTGCTCGGGTCAGGGCTGTAGCAAGAACCGACCTGAAGACCGATTCCATAGCGATGCCATTTGTGGTCGGGCCCGCAATCCCAATAGTAGAGAGTGCCAACCTGATTCACACACGGGTCGTCATCTATAGGCTTCACTTTTGCAGGCTCTTCGCCGGCATTCTCCCTGTGTGTGATTCTCACCGGAATCTGCACACTCTGACCCGGAGTGAGATGGAAAGGCTCATTATTGTCGAGCTGATCATAAACGAGCGCCTTCAATCCTTCAGGAAGAAGAAGCTGCACATCTTTAGCCGTGATGAGCCCGCGATTAGTCAATGTCACATTAAACACAAGCGACTCGCCCGGCATAAGATCTTTTGCCGGCACAAACGAAGGCATTGAAATCTCAACAACAGGAACAGGCACATTTGTTTCGTAGTTGACAGTGCTGACAATCTCATACTCATCCTCTACTTCTGTCTCCTCAACGCGCCAGTCCACTTTGACTGCATCAAGGCTAAGATTAACTGTCTTCACAGTCTCGACACCAGGGTCAACAAGATAGTTGTTTTGATAAGACTCATGGCTTGGAGCTGTGACGCTCACGGCATAGTATCCTTCAGGCACCACAAACGAGAACCTGCCGTCGCCTCCGGTCTCACCCTGAGCCACCACTGCCCCGGTGACGGGATGATAGAGAGTGACAGTGGCGCCCCCCACATGCGGAGCCTCAGAAGTGTAATATGTGTTTTCGTCACACACGTCTATCGTGAGCGTGCCGGTAGTCTCCGACACCGGCTCGATGCTGTAGGGAAGCGAAATGCCCGAACCGTTTTCACAATTGATGCCGATATTGCCGGTGACAGGCACATTCAATGCCATATCATCAGCAGGAGTGAGACGGAGAATAACCTTGGCAGTCTCTCCCATTGCGAGAGAGGCCATCTCTTTCGGAGTGGATGTCGACATCCATGCAGGGAGGGATAATGTTATCTTACCGGTCTCTCCCCTTCCATTATTGGCAATCTCAAAAACATAATCGCGCGATGCACCCTTCACCATCGTTGTCTTGACAGCACTTACGCTTGCATCCATCTGTGCGCGAGCCGAACGGCAATAATGGTAGATAGCCACAGGAAGCACAGCTCCCTCAGCCGAGTTCACTGTGAGGTTGATTCTTTCCCAATCCTTGCCTGAGGTGGGAGCAAGCGGAGTGATCGTGAATTCTACTTCAGCTTTGCCTCCGCCATCGATTCTTTCGGCGCAGGCAACATTCAGGCTGCAGTTGGCAGGCACATTGTCAGCCTTCACGGTCAACCCTGTAAGAGCCACTGATGCAGGATTGTAAATCACGAACTTCGACGAGAATTGCTCGTCAGGCTCTGTTTCGCAAGTGATAGGCTCCCATGTCTGTCGCGTAAGGCCATATATGTTGAACGAAGCGCTCTTTTCCCGGGAATTCTCGCCCGGATAGCAGGCTCCGGCTATGAACTCACCCATTTGCCCCGGCATGGGAGTGAACTCTGCCGAGAAATTGCCTTCTCCATCACTCTCCGCCATTAATGTCTGGCGATACCCTTCATTTATGAAATATATCTCCACATTTTCGCGCACATCATCATTGTGTGAAAGTTTTCCTTTCACTTTTACTGTCTCCCCGGGGAGATATGCGCTCTTGTCGGTGGTGACCGACGCTGTAAATGGAGCTACAGTCGCGACTTTCACTATATTAGAGGCATTGTTGCCATAGGAAAGTTCCTTCACGCTTCTCTCGGCGTTAACTACAGCATAAAGATTGAACGTGCCTACTGTTTCAGGCATGTCGATCTCTCGGCTCACCTCAATCTCAGAGCCGGCGGCAAGCGGCTTCTGAAGATAATATGAAGCTACAGGCTCTGAAGAAGTGTTGAGCATGAAGTCAACCTTTGCAAGCTCCGGCAATTCAATTGCGCCGGTGTTCTGAAGCGTGACCTTTACCTCAACTTTATCTCCGGCAATAACCTCACCTGCATTGGCGGCAAAGCTCGAAAGCTGAGCGTCGGGAAGAGTCTGGTCTGTAACCGTAAACCAGAATGAACCTTTGGCATACCCTTCGGCCTCGCACAATAATGTGGCATTAAAGCCATCGCCAGTAGAAGAATTCTCTTTAGACTTTATCGTGAATGACGCTGACTTCTCCCCTGCCGGAATTACAACTGTCGACGGCAACTCCAGCATATCGGCATGGTCAGATGAAACACCTACAGTGAGCGATGACGACAGGTCGGTGTTTCTCTCCACTGTGGCAGTAAGCTCTCCTCCTTCCATAAGCATTGAAGATGGCGCCGACACAGAAAGAGCCGGGCCGTCGTCGTCAGTGACAGTAAGTTTTGCCGACACTGTGCCACCCGATTCGCCGTTGGTGGCATTGCAACTGCACGAGGCAATGAATACTGACGCAGATATATTGTAGTGTCGCTCGCCATCTACAATCGAGTTGTCTATAGGGCCGAGATTCACAATCGCCTCCTCAACCCCCGGCTTCATCTCGAATTTGCGCTGAGAATAATATATGGCTCCGTCGGAATCATCCTCAAGGCTTATAGTGACAAGCTTGTCGATATTGTCCGTCCTCTTCACTATTGCCGACACAGCAAGCGGGCCGTCGGATTCAGCCACTGTCGAGGGGTGCAACTGTAGTTCAAGGGCAGGAATATCGTTATCCTCAAGAATAATGTTTACTGATGCCGGCTGCTGACCGGGAGCCGAGGCCGTGAATGTAACGCCACGCTCTATGTCGGGTGTGTTGTCGTCGATTGATTCCACAGTCACCATAGCAGACTTTTCTCCTGCAGGGATGCGTATGCCGGCAGGAATCCTGAAACGCGACGGAAGGTCGCAGGCAAGCGACACCTCAATGTCATCTTCGCATTCGCGCAAGATTGCAACTGTAAATGTCAATAGCTCCCCCTCTGTCACTTCCTGTGAAGAAGGAGTGAGCGAAAGTGTCGGGAAAGTGTCGTCTTCCACTTTGATCGATGCCGACACCGGTTCGTAGCCGTCACCTTCCAATGTGAGAGTAAAGTCTGATTTTTCATTAAGGGCGTTGTCGGGCTTCACACTCACATAGAAGTAGACTCCGCTGTCTCCGGCAGGAATCGTCACACTCTGAGGGAATGTGAACCGGGTGTCGGCGGGAAGGGTGATTCTGAATGTCTCCGGCTCCGACGCCAACCCGCTCCTTGTGAGACTGAATTCGGCATATTGAGAACTCTCCTCCGCAAGCAACACCTCTCCGGGGTTGAGATAAACACGTTTCTCCACAAAAACAAATGAACCCGATTCTGCCGTGTTGTTCTCAAGAAGCCAGTATGGCTCTCCGGCATCGGCATTTGGCTTCACCATAACCTTAACTTTTACATCTCCGTCGATTCCGACCACTTCCGGAATCAGGATTTCGGCATTGCGGCTGACCACTCCTCCGGCTGAAAGCGAGTTTTCATAAAACGTTGTCATCACAAAAGCGGAATTTCCCCTCTCGTCTTCAAGAAATATCTGTTCGCTCCATCCGGAAGCCGTAGGAAGCCCCCCTATGTTTTCAACATTCCAGCTCACAGCGAGATTATCGCCGGGTCGAATTCGAGACACGGAGGCTGACACGTTGCCCACCTTGAGGTCGGGGTTCTTTGCAATTGTCACCTTGCCGGCCGAGAAACCTGTGGCGAGGTTTGAGCCGTCGGCCCCGACTATCGCCACATCAGAAATCACAGGCTGAAACACAGCCCCGTCTTCCACATTCTCAAATGCGTAAAGATCGATTGTGGCAACGGCGCCTGTGCGGCCGCCAATCGGAGAATTGTCGGGCGACATAAGCAACATCGTGTATTTATTGTTGTCCACATTTTTGAAAGCAATCGAATGTCCGTTGCATCTGCCGGTGACCTGTGCGGAACTCTCTTCAAGCATTATCCCCTCGGGCATTGCTATGCTGAATTGCAGAGCCACAATGTCGGCACTGTTGTCAAGATTCACTTGCAACGGTATTGTCGACCCGGCGCCAAGCGTGACATCGGGGGTCGAGATGGTGTTTCTCTGCGCAAAAACGCCAAACGGCGTCAGCAGCATGAGAAGCAACATCGAGATTATACGACTTGTTGACATATTATTGATTTTTGGTTACTTTAATGTGATTTTATAAGTATGACTCTCGCTATTGCCGTATATGACAAGCAAATAGACCTCTCCGGAAACAGGACTGAAAGGAATGAACAAAGAGCCGCTCCCAGATTCAGCCTCACCCTCTGCAAGCACTATTCCCGAGACTGTCATTATTCTCCAGCGTGCACCGGCATCTACCAATCCGCCGACTGTTATGCCTAAAGAGGAAACAGAGATTCCATCATGATGCCCTACTCCTGAAATTCCGCTAAGCGAATTGTTGAGAACAACCGGAATCTCTCTTGCCGACATGCCTGAAAGCCTGGCGCGGCTGACCGAAACTGCATCAGAGGAGCCGAGTCTATTTACACCTGCGGCAAGAGTCGCTCCTGAAATAGAATAGCCTATGATTCGTGTCTTGTCGCCATATGCGCGTTTAGAAATCAACATCCCGGGGATGTTGTCGACATTGATGTCCTTCCCTTCGACAGTGACATCAAAAGCGGCTATCTCTGAATCGGAATGAATCATAAGAGAACCACCGTCGAGCCATACACTCGCCTCGGCCGAATCCTCCTTGCGATTTTCTGCAACCGGATTACGCTCTTCGGCAGGGACTTCCGACAGCAAAAGGTTTACAAGACACACCGCATCCTGCACATTGATGATTTCGTCTTCAAACAGATTGGCAGCCGTGAAATTGAATGGAGTGGCATATCTCCAGTCTCCTCGATTGCACAGAATCTCGTTGACTATAGATTGCAAGTCAAGCACATCTACCGCCCCATTGAAATCGGCATCTCCCCGGTCGAAACTTAACTTTACATTCATTCTGATGTCGTTGGGTTGCAAATTTAACCGACAGGTATCGCCGCTTACGCCGTGATATGCCTCAAGACCGTTTGAATAGCCATAAATCCGGCCGTTATCTTGCATGATTGTGAGATCCCAGTCTTTACCGTCGTTTAATTGAGCATACAGCATCTCCGCATCATATCGCTGCTCCGCATGATTATATAGAGCTACTGAAGGAATCTTCTCTGCAAAAGATTCAAAATCAAAATCACGCAAATCAAGATCAATCGTCCGGTCAAGCGTCTGTGAAAAAATATTTACTGACACCAACGGGTCAATCATGGGATAAACCTCCGATATTTCATTGTTGCCTGCATCCAGATATTCCAAATCAGGGAACAACGAGAACACTCCGGCATTCCCTTTAATGTGATTTGAATTCAGATACACTTCCCTTATCCCTTTGAACGCATCGGGATCTGACTCTTTAATCGAGGCAATATTATCGATATTTCCGGTTAAATCATTATAGCTAAACGACACCGACTCGACATTTTTGAATCTGAAAGCCGACAAAGGGAGCTCACCCTTCAGACTACTGCCGGCAAGATTCAACATCTTTATTTTTCCCTCTTTTATAGTCAGACCCTGTAAATGCGCGGCAGACGCCGGATCTGATGTAACAGGCCATAAGACTTCCTTGTCGTTGCTCACGCTTAGCTCTTCGTAGAGAGACTGAAGCGCCTCCCAGTCGCCGGCGTCGAGATTGAATATCGAAAAAGAGCCGATTTTTCTGCGAGGCCACTCATATAATCCCGGGCCCTCCATGAATTCAAGATACACCTCATAATCTCCGGCAGCAACAGGAGCCTCGGAAGAAGACTCCCCTTTGCCATTGACGTAAGTGATTATTTTCTCTCCTGCGCCGTCTATATCATAAACTGCCGCCTCATGCGCCATGCCGTCGTAGGTTATGTCCGGTTCAGGAATATAATAGTTAATCTGCTCTTCAGGAAACGCGGTTTTATGAATAGTGAAACTTGCCGAAATAGTTCCTTGGTAATTGTTAACACCCTCAATGGTTATGTAGCCTGTGCCGGCATAATGGTTGTCGGCATAACTCAGGATGTAATCTCCATTATCCCAACGATCCACATGCGAAAGGGTGGCCACCTCACCTTCAAGAGTGTATTCGGGCGCAATGTCATATCCACAAAAATCATAATCAGTAGTGGCAATCACGATAGAACCCTCTATCTGTTTAGGAATGATTCTGAAGCTGCTGTATTGGCGCCCGATAGTGTTGGGATACACTCCGTCGATTGTGAAACTGACTTCACCGGCATTGGTGGAATATTCGGAATAGTCGCTCACATTAAACCAGTCGCCGCTTATTTCGGAAGAATGAATGTCGAGAACTTGCGGCTCGCCATTATAAACCCTGTCTTCAATTCCGGAAAACTCCACATAGGCGATGTCAAGATATTCAATTGGCTCAAGCATGGAAATATTTCCTACATTGTCGACTATCCTGAAATTGATTGTATGGACCTTGTTGCCCGGATTGAAATAAGCCGTCAATTCTGATGAGAACTTTGTGTGCGAAGGCATCATTTCTGTGAGCGGCCGCCAATCATCAAGGCTTTCGACAGAATACTCTATTCTGCCGTCGAGCCCGGCAGGACTGAGGTATTCGCCTTCAACTGTGAGTGTGTGGGGCAAAGCTATGTCGTTCCAGTTGTCGGGGTCGTCAGGGGTGACACCAATGCTGGCCCCCGGCTGAAGATTCACGTCGCCGACGCCCATAAGATATGAAAACTCCATGGTTTCACCGGGCGCGATGTGCCGCTGCTTCCAGCACCACCCCATCGCGCTGTCATAGTTCCCGTTCTCTACCATGAAATTATCGCTTGTATCATAATGGCCGGTTATATTCCACGCACCCGAATTATAGCCGTAATTGCCAAACCAAAAATCATCTACAGGTGTGACACCCGACAATCCGGCTCCAAACAATATGCACAATTCCGCTTCATAGCCGTCTCTCATAGTGAGCCCGTAAGTATTGCCACCCTGGTCGATTCTTCTCGAAATAGGGGCGCTGTCGTTGTCGCCAATCTGCACATCGGCATAAACGCCAAGCGAGAATTCCACACTCTGTTCATTATTGTTGGTAAGAGTGTAACACACTCTCGCCAAGTCTCCTTGCTGCAATACGTCGGCCTTGAACGCCACTCCATATATGTCGCCGGGCTGGGAACAATCGAGAGTCAAGTAGTCTCCGTTAATCTCCATCGCAACGACATATCCGCCGTTATTGTATGTAGAGCCGTAATACAGGCCACGAAATTCACCCCAAAGGTCGATACATGAACTCGGGCGCGCATAAATGCGGGAGTCTCCAACTTGCAAATACCCCTCCCATAAGTCCTGAGAAACAGACTTCATGGGGGAACCGGGAGTCTTCTGCTTTTGCGGCAACTTGGGAACACCCTTGAAATCTGCCGCAGACACTAACAATGGCGAAGCGAGACACAACGCCCACGGCATCTTGCGCAGAAATGCGCGGAACGCCCTGCGTCGCGGCCGGCTTGGTAAAAATTGTTTCATGTTGTAGAATTAATTTATTCGATTATTATTCAATTTAAATATGATTATTTCAAGCTACAATAAATTAAAAAGAGAACCTGACAAAACGCCAAACTTCATCATTGCCGCAAAAACTGTTATAGCAAGCACTGACGGCTCAAGTGAATTAGTTCTTACTTTCTAATTATTAGACTACGCGAGTTCGGGATAAGGAACACCATAAAAAAGTTGAATCGGCAGCTTGAAAAAGCTGCCGATTCTTTTGGTAAT
>VSPM01000006.1 GCA_009775365.1 Muribaculaceae bacterium | reverse complement strand
TACAACAACCCGTCGTTCGGATATGGCGGCTACTGCCTCCCCAAGGACACAAAGCAGCTTCTCGCTAACTATGCCGATGTGCCGCAGAACATGATGTCGGCGATCGTGGAAAGCAACCGCACTCGCAAGGACTTCATAGCAGACCAGGTGCTGAAGATGGCCGGATGGTGTGACTATACCGTCTCAAACACATATGGCAAGACACCGGAGCAGGAATGCGTGATCGGCGTTTACCGTCTTACAATGAAGTCAAACTCTGACAACTTCCGACAGTCGAGCATACAGGGCGTGATGAAGCGAATAAAGGCAAAAGGAGCCACTGTAATCATTTACGAGCCTACACTTGAAGACGGATCCACTTTCTTCGGAAGTCGCATTGTAAATGACATTGACGAGTTCAAGCGCCAGTCTCAGGCAATTCTCGCCAACCGCACATCGGAAGATTTAAAAGATATCGAAGAAAAAGTATATACTCGCGACATATTCTCGCGTGATTAAAATTGCAAAACCTATAGTTGTGTTTGCAATAGAGATTGAAGCTCAACTATAGTTACGAATATATATTATTATGAAGGATTATGGACTTGTGTCGATTGTCACCCCATCATATAATTGCGCTGCTTTTATCGGGGAGACAATCGATTCTATTTTAGCGCAGACTTACCAAAATTGGGAACTTATTATTACAGATGACTGCTCTACAGACAATTCGAGAGAAATAATAGAAAAATATTCTTCTCAGGATTCAAGGATAAAATTACTAAAACTAAATGAAAATTCAGGAGCAGGGGTGGCTCGCAATAATTCTATAAAATCTTCACAAGGAAGATTTATTGCATTTTGCGATAGCGACGACCGTTGGTATCCTCAAAAATTGGAAAGGCAATTATCTTTTATGGAATCAAAAGATTGTGCGCTTAGTTTCACTTCTTATGATGTCTGTAATGAAGACGGCAAAGTTTGTGGCTATGTCGAATGTCTTCCAAAATTGGATAAGCGTAAAATTTTACGCGATAATGGTATAGGGTGTTTGACTGCGATGTACGATATTTCAAAAATTGGGAAGCGTTTCATGCCAAATATGCGAAAACGCCAAGATTGGTGCTTATGGATAGAAATTATCAAGACTTGTGGGAAAGCGTACGGACTTCAAGAAGCACTATCATTATATAGAGAGAGGTCTCAAAGTATTTCTTCAAATAAGGTTGAGATGCTAAAGTATAATTATGCTGTATATCATGAGTTCCTGAATAAGTCATCCATTAAGTCATGGGAAATGCTTCTATTTAAATTTATGCCATACTATTTCTATAAAAAAATAAAACAAAAAAAAGACTATAAAAGAAGAATTTACAAATGAAAATAGCAATGATAGGTGCCAGCGGTTTCGTAGGCACCCGCCTTATCGGGCTTCTGCGTGAGGATTCCTCAAAATATGAGTGCAAGAATATAGACCTTCTTCCGAGTCACTTCTTTAATGATATAACCATCATTGGCGATGTGCGTGAGCAAGAGCAGATGGACCTTGAATTAAAAGGTGCTGATGTAGTAATTCTCCTTGCTGCGCAACACCGTGATGATGTCTCTCCAGTGTCTCTATATTACGACACCAACGTTGGTGGAATGGAAGTGACTCTGAAAGCAATGGAAAAGAATGGTATCAAAAGAATAATCTTTTTCTCCTCAGTTGCGGTTTATGGTCTAAACAAAAAGAATCCTGACGAGAACCATTCTGTCGATCCATTCAATCATTATGGCAAATCGAAATGGCAGGCGGAAGAGGTGCTTCAAAAATGGTACAAGTCCCATTCGGATTGGAATATAGATATTATTCGTCCAACTGTGATTTTTGGAGAGAGAAACCGAGGAAATGTCTATAATCTTCTTAAACAAATCTCTTCAGGAAAATTCTTAATGGTAGGAAAAGGAGAGAACAAGAAGTCAATGGCATATGTAGGCAACATTGTGGCTTTTGTGAAATTCATGATTGATAATGTGACCACAGGTTATAATATATTCAATTATATTGATAAGCCTGACAACAACATGAATCAACTCGTGGCTCATGTGAGCAAGGTTTTAAACAAGCATATTCCGGCAACGCACTATCCATACTGGCTCGGAATGATGGGCGGTTACTGCTTTGACATTCTTGCTAAGTTAACGGGCAAAAAACTTACTGTCTCTTCAGTACGAGTTAAGAAATTCTGTGCAACAACAGAGTTTGATGCAAAAAAAGCACATTCATCTGGATTCAAAGCTCCATATACGCTTGGGGAAGGCCTTGCTCGCACTCTTGAATTCGAGTTTGTTCATCCTCGCACAGACGACGTTACATTTAAATCCGAATAAGTAGTATTGTCACTTATTCTACTCTCCTTAATTTATAGCCATAGGTAGTATATCCTTTGATTCCTGGTTCTCTGGTCAAAATGTGCCCCGTAAGCATCTAAGTTTAGTAATCTTATGTTCCTCCGTGCTGCGCCAAGGTGGCGCAGATTCAAATGGCGGCAAAGGTCAGAATAACGCTCCCCGCTCTTTTTTAAGAACTAACTTCGCGCCGTGATCAGGGTTCAAATGGCCATGTGGCATTGATTTGCCGGAGCGGCCTGCAAACGGATAACGCGCACAATCCGGATCTCTTTTCACCGGAATGGGACATGGGGCGACGAGCCCGGGGCAGTGACCTAAAACCATTTTAACAGCAGCCTGCCGGAAGCCCTCGCGCCATCCCGTCCCGGAGCACATTGACTTACTGAAAAACCGTTCTTTGAATCAAGAAGAGCAATCCGGTAATCCGCGCATCCCCCCTGCCCCGTCCAAGCCTGGACGGTCGCTGCCGGGCAGGCAAGTTCTGGTGTGGCTTTCACATGTATCTGCTGCCGGATCCGGACGCTAATGGTGTTATGAACCACAGCGAAAGGCGAAGCGCCGGCCCAAACCGGATATGAGGCCGGGGCGTGACTGATGCCTGTGGCGACGACGGCCGATCCCCGTCCGAGCCCTGAAAAGATGATGTTCCCTTGCGCACGACGGACGGCCTGCAGGGACGAGTTTCCCTGTGCTTATTCCTTATAAGTGCTTAAAGACAATCCAAAGATGTGAGCCGGCCCGGCCTCGGACAAGACCTATGCCCGAGGTAAAATTAAACCGCCAGCCGGGCAGCATCCCACGACTGATAGACACTATGGCATACTGTAAGAAGGACACTGGTATCGAGACCTTTTAACCGGCGGACCCAATATGCATCGCATCTTCCCACGTTGCTTCGGCGGGCGCTCTCTGCTGCGCGCCCGCAATTCACAAGAATGTGCGAGGTCATAAATAATCAGGCCTCCCTCCGGGAACGGGGCGCAATATCATTCGTCAAACCCGACCGTGCCGGCTGCAACCGCCACGAATCATTCCGCAATCACGAATGGCTAAACTGCCGCGACTGACGGGAAAACGTCCAAGGCTGTCGAGATGAATGCGCCATACATACATTAAAGGATGCTCCGCATCCGGGCTTAAGAGGTTTGGCACTCCGAAAGGAATGTCAAACCTCTTTTTTTGTTCGCCCGACATGGGCATAATCTGACCTAAGTTATAGCGGACGGTTTTGCCTATGATTTGCGTTTACCTCCTGCTCGATTGGATGGTAGTTATGTACCTGAGACATAGATTGTAACAAATTGTATAAGTGGTTTTGGAAATAAGGAGACGCATAATTAAAGAAATTTTTCCATAATTTTTTGCAAAAATGACTTGCATATTAAAATTTATGCCTATCTTTGCGCCATAAGAATCCTTTATACCTTAAAAAATACCTAAAAACTGATCATGAAATTCAAGGAATCATTTGCCGGAACATTGGAATCGGGCGACATACTTGTCCGTCTTCTTCCAAGTGATAAACCCGGGTTGACTATCAACCTCGAAAGCACGGTGGCATATCAGTTCGGTTCGCAGATAAAGAGCGTCATTAAAGAGACGCTTGAAAACCTGGGGATTGAGTCGGCTGTTGTTGATGTGACAGACAAGGGAGCTCTTGACTGCACCATTCGGGCCAGAGTGACGGCGGCCGCCGTCAGGGCTACCGGGAAGGATGTCTGGGCCGATTGACATAAATAGAGACAATAACATTAGTAAAAATCTTCACAAACCTTACATCATTAGCATGGAAAGACTTAGAAGGACAATGATGTTCGTGCCGGGGAATAACCCCGGAATGATGGCTGACGCCCATATCTATGGACCCGACTCAATCATGCTCGACCTTGAAGATTCGGTGACAATGGCAGAGAAAGACACTGCCCGTCTCCTCGTATATAACGCACTTAAAAGTGTTGATTATGGCGACACTGAAATGGTGGTCCGTATCAACCCGCTCAATACCCCTTATGGCAAGAAGGATATAGAGGCTGTGGTGAAAGCCGGAGTCGATGTGATCCGTATGCCTAAGACAGAGACCGCCGAGGAGGTCATCGAGGTCGAGAGGGAGATAGAACGAGTGGAAAAGGAGCTTGGATGTGTGGGCCGTACAAAAATTATGGCTGCGATAGAGAGTGCGCTTGGCATCTGCAATGCTTACGCCATAGCCACCGCCTCTCCTAGAATGATGGGAATAGCCCTCGGCGCCGAGGATTACTGCGCCAATCTGAAGACACAGCGCACTCCTGACGGCGACGAGCTTCGTCTTGCGAGAGAGACAATCGTTGTGGCCGCACGTGCCGCCGGCATCGACGCCCTTGACACCGTTTATTCCAACCTTAATGACATGGAGACATTCCGCAAAGAGGTGGAATTCATTCATCGTCTCGGATTTGACGGCAAGTCGATAATCAATCCCCGTCAGATTGAGGTGGTCAACGAGGTGTTTGCCCCCACAGAGAAAGCTATAGAGAAGGCCCGCACCATATTGGCCGCCATAAAGGAGGCAGAGAAGAAGGGATCGGGCGTAATAGCCGTGAACGGAAAGATGGTGGACCGACCTGTGGTCATCCGCGCACAGCGCACAATTGACCTTGCCATAGCGTCAGGAATCTTAAAAGAGGAGGAAGTGAAATGAGCAGCATAAAAGAACGTGCCGCACTTGTGGAAAAAGCGGCAGAGAAAATGAACAAGGGTGTGAGCCATCCGGAGAATCTTGTGAAGAATGCCGCTTCGCGCATGGAACTGCAGAAAGAGTCGCCGAAGCTGGCAACTCTTGAGGAGGCCATACGCCGCAGTGGCCTAAAAGATGGCATGACCATATCTTTCCACCATCATTTCCGTGGTGGCGACAAGGTTGTGAACCTTGTGGTGGCTAAACTTGCAGAGATGGGTTTCAAAAACCTTCATCTCGCGGCATCAAGCCTTTCCGACGTACACGCGCCGCTGATTCAGCATATTGAAAACGGCGTGATTACCAAAATTTCAACTTCAGGACTTCGCGGAGAGCTTGCCAACCGTATCTCTCGCGGCCTTATGGAAGAGCCTGTGGTGTTCCGTAGCCATGGCGGACGCGGGAGTGCGATAGCCGCCGGAGACCTGCATATAGATGTGGCATTCCTCGGAGCGTCGTCTTCCGACCCGCTCGGAAACGCCTGTGGATATTCCCGTTCGGAGAATGCCAAGTCGATATGTGGTTCTTTAGGCTATGCGTTGCCTGACGCCCAGTATGCCGACAAGGTTGTGATACTGACTGACGACCTTGTGGCATATCCCAACACTCCGAATTCCATTTCGGAGCGTCAGGTGGATTATGTTGTTGAGGTAGACTCTGTGGGCGACAGCTCAAAGATTTCGTCAGGAGCAATCCGCGACAGCAAGAATCCCCGTGACATCCTTCTCGCCCAAAAGGCAGCCAAGGTCATAATCAACAGCGGATATTTCAAAGACGGTTTCTCTATTCAGACCGGCACCGGCGGCGCGTCGCTCGCTGCGGTGAAATATATACGCCAAAGCATGATTGACCGTGGCATAAAGGCATCATTCGCCTTGGGAGGCATCACCGCCCACATGGTGAAACTTCATGAGGAGGGCCTGATTGACCGTCTTATTGATGTGCAGTCGTTCGACAAGGTTGCAGCCGAGTCGCTTAAGAACGACATCATGCACAAAGAGGTGAGCGCGAATGAATACGCCTCTGCAGACGAACCGGGATCTGCCGTGCATTATCTCGACATCGTGATTCTTTCGGCGTTGGAGGTTGACACAAAGTTCAATGTGAATGTGCTTGTCGGCAGCGACGGTATAATCCGCGGCGCGATTGGCGGCCATCCGGACACAGCCGCAGATTCGGCGTTGTCAATAATTGTCTGCCCGCTTTTGCGTGGCCGCATTCCCTGTGTGGTGGATGAGGTGACCACCCTGATTACCCCCGGGTCGTCGGTAGACGTAATTGTCACCGAATATGGCATAGCTGTCAATCCGCGTCGCCCTGAACTCGCCGAGCGCCTGCGTCAGGCGGGTCTTGACGTGACCGACATAAACATTCTCAAGGAGAAAGCCCGTTCCATCATAGGCGATGCCTCTCCGCTTCCGTTTGGCGACAAGGTTGTGGGCGTGGTCATGAACCGCGACGGCAATGTGATGGATGTAATCAAGAATATAAACGACTGAAGGTGATAACGCTCGATCAATTGCTTGCGGCACGCGACTCCAGGCGCGAACTCCAGTTGCGTCTGCTCTCTTCCCACCCTGAAAAGACCCTTGTGGTTCTGACTGTCAATATCCCCGGCAGTGAGAAACGTAGCCGCGAGAGTTATGACATAGGCATGGAAGGGGTGAGGCTGCTATGCGGTTTGTTGGCCGGGCGTGACAACCTTAAAATTATACGCGATTTTAACACAGGCTTTGAGGCTTTCCTCCTCACTTCGCTGGGTGAGGAGGACGCCAAACGTCTCTGTGTCGGAATTGAGGAGGAACACCCGTTGGGTCGCCTTATGGACATAGATGTCATCGGGCATGACGGGGTGCCGTTATCTCGGAAACGTTTCGGTCGGGAAGCACGCAGGTGTCTGATGTGTGGGGAAGACGCCCGCATATGCATGAGGTCTGGCCGTCACACTTTGCAGGAATTGACACATAAAATTCACCAGATGCACAATGAATACTTTCAGCGGACTTGAACTCAGGGAATTGCAGCTTTCGCTACCTTTCGTGCGCAAAAAACGCGATGAGCTTCTTCAACGATGCGGCCTTGCAAGCGAGGATGCGGATTTTGCAGTCGGGATTTTCGATTCCGACGACCGTATGGTTGCCACGGCATCGCTTGCCGGCGATGTGATAAAGGGTGTGGCGGCAGACGAGTCTGTGCGCAGCGAATCCTTGTCTTCCACGCTTGTCTCCGCCATAATCTCTTATGCGTCGCAGACGGGAGTGAGCAATCTGAAGGTGTTCACGAAACCTGAGTATGAGGACGTGTTCCGTGCGATGGCTTTCCATCCGGTGGGAAGATGTGAGAGTGCGGCGCTGCTTGAACAGGACGGCAGATTGTTGCGATCATACAAGGAATATCTTGAAATGATTCCTCGCAAAGGGCGCGTGGGATGTGTGGTGATGAATGCCAATCCAATGACATTGGGGCATTGTTACCTCATAGAGGAGGCATCGCGACAGGTCGACACTCTTTTTGTTATCCCGGTTGCGGATGATGTCTCTACACAGTTCAGCTATGCTGAGCGTATTGCAATACTTCGCGACGCAACTTCCGCTTTTCATAATGTCACGGTTGTTGAGGGCAGTCACTATGCGATAAGCCGTTCTACATTCCCCTCCTATTTCATAAAGGAGGTGAGTGAGGTGACTTCAGCCCATATAGAGCTTGACCTGGATATATTTGCCCGGCATATCGCTCCATCTCTGGGTGTTGATGTGCGTTTTGTCGGGAGTGAGCCTACGGATGAGCTGACAGCGGCCTATAATGAAGGCATGCAGCGGATTTTGCCCTCACAAGGCATAGAGGTGTGTGTGATTGACCGCATTTCTGAGGCAGGCGGCGACGCTTGCGGGGGAATCACCGGCAATGTCATAAGCGCCTCACGAGTGCGTAGCCTCTTGAACGAAGGAAGAGTTGGAGAGGCTTTCCGCCTGGTTCCTAAATCCACGCTCCCGTATCTGCTTGGCCATGCTGCGGCCTGGGCTTTGAAAGGGGAACTTGACCTTACTCCGAAGCCCGGATTGGTGGACCGCGACAATTCCGGCTCTCACAATGACATGGACTATGACCTTATGACTGACAGCATAGTGTCGCTTGTGCCTGCATTCACAATGCTGGCGGCATTGTCCATCGGGCCGGATATGCCTTCGGCATCGCTCATAAAGGCTGTCGGCATAGAGGGAGAACGGAGAATGATGGAAGCCACCGGTGGTGTCAACACTCATCGCGGGGCCTTGTTTTCCCTTGGTCTCGCCGTGGTGGCATCCGCCCGTCTGCTTGGCAGGGGAGAGGTGTTGACTACGGCTGCCATTCAGGAACTCATAAAGACCACAGCAGAAGGGTTCCCACGTCCGGAGGGCACACACGGCGCGTTGGTTTCAGCCCGTTACGGGGTTCCGACAGCTCTTGACGCAGCTCGTGCCGGCTATCCGGAGGCATTCGGAATTATTGGTGAGCAAAACCGGCATCGAATGTTGCTCCGGCTTATGAGCGTGATGGATGATTCAAATGTCTATCACCGTTGCGGCCCTGAGGTCGCGGCTGAGGTTAAGGCCAAAGCAACTGAGACCCTTTCTTTGCATGATTGTGGCCTTGACGGCGCGTTGAGGGAGATGGATGCCGATTTTATCAGCCGGCGCATATCGCCCGGAGGTGCGGCCGACATGCTGGCCTTGGCTCTGTTCCTGCGTTCTGTGGCCTCAGACGAACGCATTGAATAAATCAAACTGAAAAATAACTGACTAAATAATAATAACCTTAAAATTTATTACCTGACAACATGGTAGAAGTAATTGACAAGGGAGTATACCTCCTTGACGGCGAAAAGTTTGCCACAGATTTCACGGGGCTTCCCACGCCGGATGAAGCTCGCGAGAACACTATCACCTACGGCATTCTCCGCGCGCATGACGTTGACGGATCCAAGGGTGACTCCATGCGTATAAAGTTTGACGCCATGATGAGCCATGACATAACATATGTCGGAATCATTCAGACGGCCCGCGCGTCGGGACTGGAGAAATTCCCCATACCTTATGCCATGACCAACTGCCACAACTCACTATGTGCAGTAGGAGGAACCATCAATGAGGATGACCATGTGTTCGGACTTTCGGCGGCCAAGAAGTATGGCGGCATATATGTGCCGGCCAATCAGGCTGTGATTCACCAGTATGCACGTGAGATGATGGTGAAGTGCGGCAATATGATTCTTGGCTCAGACAGCCACACACGTTACGGTTCGCTCGGAAACATGGGTGTCGGCGAAGGTGGCGGAGAGCTTGTTAAACAGCTTCTTAACAATACCTGGGACATCAAGGCTCCGGAAGTGGTCCTGGTGTGGCTTGAAGGAAGCCCGCGCAAGGGTATAGGCCCGCACGATGTGGCCATATCGTTGGTAAAGGCTGTGTTCGACAGCGGCTTTGTAAAAAACAAAGTGCTTGAGTTTGCAGGCCCCGGCGTGAAGAACCTGCCGATCGATTTCCGCAATGGCATCGACATCATGACCACCGAGACAACTTGCCTCAGCTCCATATGGGTTACAGACGAAGAGGTCAAGCATCACTACGACATACACCAGCGTCCTGAGGACTACCGTGAATTGCGTCCGGGCAAGGTGGCATATTATGATGGCATGATCCGTATAGACCTTGACAAACAGGAGGCTATGATCGCTCTTCCGTTCCATCCGTCAAACGCATATACAATTCATGAGCTTCAGGCTGATCCGGAACGCATACTCCGTGAGGTGGAGGAGGATGCCCGCAAGCGTTTTGGCGACAAAATAAGCATCGACCTCGTGAGCAAAGTGAAGGATGGCAAAGTCTATGCAGACCAGGGTATTATAGCCGGCTGTTCAGGAGGCACATATGACAATCTTGCCGAGGCAGCTTCAATATTGAAAGACCAGAACGTGGGCAACGATTATTTCACCATATCGGCTTATCCTCAATCTACCCCTGTGTATATGGCCACTACCCGCGACGGCATAGCCACAGAACTGCTTGAGGCTGGAGTGGTAATCAAACCCGCTTTCTGCGGCCCGTGTTTCGGCGCCGGCGATGTGCCGGCCAACAATGGCCTTTCAATTCGTCACACCACACGCAACTTCCCCAACCGCGAAGGCTCAAAGCCGGGTCAGGGACAGATTTCGCTTGTGGCTCTTATGGACGCTCGTTCCATTGCGGCAACAGCCGCCAACGGAGGTGTCATCACAGCTGCCACCGACATCGAATATACCAACGCGCATAAGCCTTATGAATATGACCCGAAGATTTATGAGCGTCGCGTGTTCCAAGGTTTCCACAAAGAAAACCTTGACGAAGAACTTCGTTACGGCCCCAACATCAAGGACTGGCCCAAGATGTATCCCATGCAGGAAAATATGCTTCTTGAGCTCGCTGCTGTGATTCATGATCCTGTCACCACCACTGATGAACTCATACCTTCAGGTGAAACTTCAAGCTACCGTTCCAACCCGCTGAAACTTTCTGAGTTTGCACTTTCGCGCCGTGTGCCCGAATATGTCGGATTGAGCAAGCGTATACAAAAAGAGGACCTTGAGCGTCGTGACGGTCGCTGCCCTGAGAAGATAGTTGATGTGCTTGCCAAGGTTGGAGCCGGCCCTGGCGACACTTCATTCGGCTCTTGTGTGTTTGCCAACCGTCCCGGCGATGGCTCTGCACGCGAGCAGGCTGCAAGCTGCCAGAAAGTGCTTGGCGGTGACGCCAACATTTGCTATGAGTATGCCACCAAGCGTTACCGTTCGAACTGTATCAACTGGGGTATAGTGCCTTTCACAATTGACAAGGATGTGAAGTTTGAATATGAGCCGGGCGATTATGTGTTTGTGCCGGGCATCCGTGATGCGATTCTCGGAGGCAAAGAGGAGGCTGACGCAAAGGTAATCAAGGCGGACGGCACAGTGGTTGACTTGAAACTGCATTTCGCGCCGCTCACAAAAGATGAGCGTCAGATTCTTGCCGACGGTTGCCTGATGAACTATTATGCGGCACAGAATAAGAAATAAAAATATAAGAAATCCAAAAACCTAATAACCAATACAACACCATGGAAAAAATCAAAATGACCACTCCTCTCGTGGAGATGGACGGAGACGAAATGACCCGTATCCTCTGGAAGATGATTAAGGATGAACTGATTCTTCCTTTCGTTGACCTGAAAACTGAATATTATGACCTCGGATTGCCCGAACGAGACAAGACCGACGACCGGATTACGGTTGATGCCGCCGAGGCCACCAAGAAATATGGAGTGGCAGTGAAGTGTGCCACAATCACTCCCAATGCCCAGCGCATGACGGAGTATAATCTCCATCAGATGTGGAAAAGCCCTAACGGCACCATCCGTTCGTTGCTTGACGGCACTGTTTTCCGCACCCCGATAACAATCCCTTCCATCAAGCCTGCCGTAAAAAGCTGGAAGAAACCGATAACAATCGCCCGTCATGCCTATGGCGACGTTTACAAGAACGTTGAGATTCGCGCTGCCGAGGCAGGTGTGGCCAAGTTGGTGTTCGAGGGTGCTTCCGGCCAGAAGGAGGAACTTGTGATTCATGAGTTCAAGGCTCCCGGTGTGCTTCAGGGCATGCATAACACCGACAAGTCGATAACCTCTTTCGCTCACGCCTGCTTCAAGTTTGCAGTTGACACCAAACAGGATGTATGGTTCTCTACAAAGGACACCATCTCCAAAAAGTATGACGCTCGTTTCCGTGAGATTTTTGATGAGGTCTACAAAGAGTATCAGAGCGACTTCGAGCGTCTCGGCATAGAATATTTCTATACTCTTATAGATGACGCTGTGGCTCGTGTAATCCGTAGTCAGGGCGGTTTCATCTGGGCTTGCAAAAACTATGACGGCGATGTTATGAGCGACATGGTTTCGACTGCTTTCGGCTCGTTGGCCATGATGACATCTGTGCTGGTTTCTCCCGATGGAAAATATGAGTATGAGGCAGCGCATGGCACTGTGACTCGCCATTATTATAAGCATCTTAAGGGCGAGGAGACATCAACCAACCCGATGGCGACAATCTTTGCATGGAGCGGCGCGCTCCGTAAGCGTGGTGAGCTTGACAACCTTCCCGAATTGGTAAACTATGCCAACCAGCTTGAGGATGCCTGCTTCGACACTCTTAATGAGGGTATCGTGACCAAAGACCTTGTTAACCTTATGGAGGGGGTAGAACCTCATGCGGTTAATTCCGCAGAGTTCCTGCACGCCATCCGTGAGCGTCTTGACAAGCGTATGGCTTAATATAAAAACGTAGACTGTAAATAATGCGTGGAGGGTGTAAGGGATATTTCCTTTACACCCTCCTTTGTCGGCAGGCAGAGTCATATGAGAGGAGTCATTTGATCGTGATGCCTGGGTTTATGAAGAAGATGTGTTCGGTGGCGCGTGTCACGGCTGTGTATAGCCATCGGTAGAAGTCGGGGCCAATGGCGTCTTCGGGGATTGCGCTCATGTCGACATACACATGCCGCCATTGCCCTCCCTGGGCTTTGTGGCAGGTTACGCAATAGGCGTATTTTACTTGGAGAGCGTTATAGAACGGGTCTTCAAGAGCTCCCTTTATTTTATGTGATATTTCACCCTCATATTCCGCAAGGACACGATTATAGAATCGCTCCATTTCATCGCGCGGTATGGAAGGCCCTTCGGCTATAAGACTGCGAAGCATTATTTTAGCTGCCACCGGGTCGGGGTTGTCAGGCAGTCGTAGCTCAACTTCCGTAAACCATCGGCCGTAAGCCTTTTCGGCTTTCCCCACCCAGGTTACTTCTGCTGTCTCTCCGTTGGCTATAAAATTATTGAGTTTGTTGATTTTGCTCCAATAGTAGTCATTCTTTGAAACCACAATCCTGTCGCCCTGTTGCAGAGGCTCTTCTGCATACATTACCATGTTCCTTATCGTGCGGTTGAAATTGTTGGCTCTTTTGTTTGAGCGCGTCACAATTAGTGTCTCGTCGCACCCCACAGTGGCCCATGAATCGGAAAGAGAATCCGCAAGGTCTTGAGAATTGACAATTGTCACATCAGGGAAATCTTTTGCAAAGAGTGTAAACTTTTCAGGAGGAAAGTTTGAAAAAAGAAATTGCCTTATTATTGAGGCATTGTATAGTATTCCGGAGTCGGCTGCCTGTCGGGCAGGTTTGTCAAGAGAAAAGCAGATAGGGTTGAGCCCGATACTTTTCAGTCGGTCGGGGTTCATGGCAGGGCTGTCGGTCTGACCCACAGGCGGGAGCTGCGCAAGGTCGCCTACAAGAATCATGGCGCTTCCGGGAGCGCTGTATACATGCCGGGCGAGCTGCTGAAGGAGTGACGAGCCGAAAGCCCGGGAGTCGGTTATGAGCGATGCCTCGTCAACAATAAAGGAGGTGTTGGCATCGCGGTTTTCAGCAAGAAAAAAAGTAGTGTTAGAAGGGTCGGCGGAATTTCCCCTGAAAATGCGTTTATGAATGGTGGATGCCCTGTCATCTGACAGTGATGCCGCCACCTTTGCCGCCCTTCCCGTTGGCGCGAGAATCACTGTGGGAATATTGGCCGACCGCATAGCTTTGACCATGGCTCCCATGATAGAGGTTTTTCCGGTGCCGGCATATCCGTTGAGCACAAACACGTCGCGAGGCCCTCTTGTGATAATGAAAGCCGAAAGGGCGTTGATGAGCGAGAACTGCGCGTCGTTGGGGGTGAACGGCAGAAAGGTCATGGCCGATTGTGCGAGAGCGAGTGGTGTCATTGCGAATCTCAAGAAAATTATTAAGCGAAATTAAGAAAAAATAGAATATCACGCCATTATTATGGTCAAGAAAATAAAATAAGGTTAAAAATCGAGTCGGTTTTGTGGGTAATTGGGAATTTATTTGTAATTTTGCAATTGAAAATGGGGAGTGAAGTTGGCACTTTTGCTCTCACCCAATAAATACAGGTAAAAAAGGGCCCGGAACAAGGCTCAATAAAATAGAATAACAGATTTTTTTAATCATATCAAGACATGAAAATTGAAAAGATTATCGGTCGCGAGGTTCTTGACTCTCGTGGCAATCCTACAGTAGAAGTTGACGTAATTCTTGAAAGCGGCGTTATGGGTCGTGCAGCTGTTCCCTCCGGTGCATCCACAGGCGAGAACGAGGCTCTCGAACTCCGTGACGGCGACAAGAGCCGCTATATGGGCAAAGGCGTGCAGAAGGCAGTTGCAAATGTAAACGGCCCTATTGCCGACGCTCTTGTAGGCCATAGCGCTCTTGACCAGATTGGCGTAGACAACATTATGCTTGCCCTTGACGGCACTCCTACTAAGTCTAACCTCGGCGCTAACGCTATCCTCGGCGTTTCTCTCGCTGTTGCCAAGGCTGCTGCCAACTATCTCGACATGCCGCTCTATCGCTATATCGGCGGTTGCGACACATATGTTCTCCCTGTTCCTATGATGAACATCATCAACGGTGGCGCTCACTCTGACGCTCCTATCTGCTTCCAGGAATTCATGATTCGTCCTGTAGGCGCTTGCTGCTTCAAAGAGGGTATCCGCATGGGCACAGAGGTGTTCCACAACCTCAAGACTGTTCTCAAGAAGCGTGGCCTCTCTACTGCAGTTGGCGACGAGGGTGGTTTCGCTCCCAAGCTCGAAGGCACTGAAGACGCTCTCAACGTGATTGTAGAGGCTATCAAGCTTGCTGGCTATGAGCCGGGCAAGGATGTTACTATCGGTCTTGACTGCGCTTCTTCTGAGTTCTATCAGGATGGCGTGTATGACTACACTCACCTCAAGAACGGCGCCGCTAAGGAGGTCAACGGCAAGAAGCTCACAAGCGCTGAGCAGGCTAAGTATCTTGAAGAGCTCATCACAAAATATCCTATCGACTCTATCGAGGACGGTATGGACGAAAACGACTGGGAAGGCTGGAAGATCCTTACAGATCTCATCGGCGACCGTTGCCAGCTCGTAGGTGACGACTTCTTCGTTACTAACGTGAAATATCTTGAGAAAGGCATCGAAGAGGGTTGCGCAAACTCAATTCTTGTGAAGGTTAATCAGATCGGCTCACTCACCGAGACTCTTCGCGCAGTTCAGATGGCACAGCGCAACAACTACACTGCTGTGATTTCTCACCGTTCAGGCGAAACTGAGGACGCTACTATCGCCGACCTCGCAGTTGCCATGAACGCGGGCCAGATCAAGACTGGTTCTGCAAGCCGTTCTGACCGTATGGCAAAATACAACCAGCTTCTCCGCATCGAGGAGGAACTTGGCGACCGCGCTGTTTACGGCTACAAGAAAATCGCAAGAAAGTAAATCTTTTTTGATTATCGCATAAAAAAAGGAGTCACGCCGAAGCGTGGCTCTTTTTTTATGCGACAAAAAGCGGGTTATGTTGAAAGATTCTGCTTTTTGCGGCCTGTGACAGCTACATACACAGCCGAGAACAATCCTAAGGCGATAAGCATCACTGCCTGGCAGCTCCACATCACTATGCTGAATGCAGTGCCTTCTTCTGAAGACAGCCCGAAAAGAGTCAAGGCAAACATTACGGCAAGATTCCAAGGGCCAAGTCCTCCGTTTGACGGTATTGCCATCGACATGGATCCGAACACAAACACCACAAGCCCCGGAATGAATCCGGCTGCCATGTGAGGATTATGCACCAGGCCGCGTGTGAAGTCGAATGCAAAGAAGCAGACGTATGTCTCAAAGAAATAGCAAGTCCATATGCCGATTGTGTATATTACGTAAAGCCACCATTTCGTCATTGTGAATATCACTTTAAAGCCATTCCAGATTCTGGTGATATTAGTGTCGAGAGTTTTTACCCATTTGTATGTGCGGCAATAATGAAGTATTGCCCACGCCACGGCCACAAGCCCCCCGATGCCAATCCATAGAAGAGGGTCGTCGGTGATGCGCTCCACGTCTTTCCCGATGGCATATTTTGTGAGAAAATCCATTATGAACGGATGCGCCACTATCAGGGAGATCAGTAGCAACAGCAGCACAACAATAAGATCGGAGCCGCGATCGCCGACATCGGTGCCAATCACTGTTGACAAGGGAGCCTTTTGTCTTTTGCTGACAAAGACGCATCGCCATCCTTCACCCAGCTGGGGAAACACGAGATTCAGGGCATAGGCCCCCCAGATTGTAACCCATTCACATAGCAGTGTCATTCGTGCCACTCCGGCGGCTCTCAGTTGAAGCCCCCACCTTGTGCCGCGAATCATATGAGACACAGTTGTGATGAGCATCATCGCTCCAATCCAGAAAAAGTCGCATCCATCGTGTATAATCTTCATCACCTTCTGGAAGTCTACCTTATGAAACATCCAGACTATAAGCCCTATTGATATTGCCAAAGGCACCAAATAGCGAATTATGTCGCCAATGATTTTTTTAATTAAAGGTTTCTCCGCGTTCCGCTTGCCGGGATTGCCTGCTCCCGAAATGTTGTCATACAGTATGGGTTGCCGAAAAGATTCGGCAGCTTGAGCCGGAGGGTTATTATGAGTGGAAATTGAGTCCATGGCAGTGGAATTATTTGTTTAAACTATAACAAGCAGGATGAATGCACGGTTTATCGCGCTCGAATATTGTGTCAACGTTGTCGGTTGGGCACGAATTTAATTAGATTCCACGTTCAGATTTTGTATTAATGGAATTAATTGCTTAATTTCGCGGTTAGAAACAGCAAAGGCTGTTTCATGATATAAGAGCCATAAAATCTAATTTTATAAAACACAATAACAGCAATGAGATTTCCTATCTTAACACCCCAGGAAGCCGCTGCATTCTTTAAGGATGGCGACAATGTGGGTTTCTCAGGATTTACCGCAGCCGGCACACCGAAAGTGGTGCCTGTGGCAGTGGCAGAAATGGCAGAACGTCTCCACGCAGAAGGAAAACCTTTCAAAATCAATGTATTCACCGGCGCTTCTACAAGCGATCTTTGCGACGGAGCTCTTGTGAGAGCCAACGCAATGAACATGCGCACACCTTATCAGAGCCTTGGCGACCTTCGCAAGAGCCTCAACGCGCATCAGGTGCATTATTTTGACCTTCACCTTTCTGAACTTGCTCAGAAGATTCGTTACGGTTTCTTTGGCGGTATGGATATAGCGGTGATTGAGGCTGCTGATCTTCTCGATGATGGTTCTGTAGTGCTCGGCACAGGCGTGGGTAATACTCCGACTTTCGCAAAGTGCGCGAAAAAGGTGATTATCGAGCTTAACAGCGCCCTTCCGAAAGAACTTCACGGAATTCATGACATTTATATTCCGCTCGACCCTCCTTATCGTAGCGAGATTCCTGTGTTCAAGCCCAGCGATCGTATCGGTTCTTCTGTGGTGAAGATTGATCCGGAGAAGATTGTCGGCGTGGTCATGACCGACAAGATGGACGAAATCAAGCCGTTCACAGAGCCTGACGAGACAACCAAGCACATCGGTGCAAACGTCTGCAGCTTCCTCATCGGCGAGATGCGCAAAGGCATTATCCCTCCTTCGTTCCTGCCGATTCAGAGCGGCGTGGGCAATGTGGCTAACGCAGTGCTCTACGGCCTTGCCGACGCCAAGGAGATTCCGCCGTTTGAAATGTATACTGAAGTAATCCAGGATGCAGTGCTCGACCTTATGAAGAAAGGCCGCTGCAAATTCGGCAGCACTTGTTCGCTCACAGTCTCCACTCACATGGAAGAGGAATTCCTCGGCAATCTTGACTTCTACAAAGACAAACTTTGCATTCGTCCGGCTGAGATTTCAAACAATCCCGAGGTTGTGCGCCGCTTAGGTGTAATCACTATGAACACCGCTCTCGAGGCTGACATCTTCGGAAATGTGAACTCAACACACGTTACCGGCACCAAGATGATGAACGGCATCGGCGGTTCAGGCGACTTTACCCGCAATGCTTACATCTCAATCTTCTCATGCCCGTCAATCACCAAGGGAGGCATGATTTCAAACATCGTTCCGATGGTGTCTCATGTAGACCACACAGAGCATTCTGTCGACATTCTTATCACAGACCAGGGTATCGCAGACCTTCGTGGCAAGGATCCTGTGCAGAGAGCGCATGAAATCATCGACAACTGTGTTCATCCGGAATACAAAGAGTTGCTCCGCGACTATCTGAAACTTGGAGAAAACAGAGTAGGCGGCCAGACACCTCACAGCCTTGCCGCTTCTCTTGCGTTCCACACCGAGTTCATCAACTCCGGCGACATGCGCAACGTCGATTTCTCAAAGTATTAATCAGCATATCGATTACGCACAAAAATATAATGCGAGCAGGTGCCGGCACCTGCTCGCATTATATTTTTGTGCGTTCGTGGTTATTGATGTGAAAGAATTATAGAGTCTTTGAATGCGGACAGCGAGTCGGGGAAAACGCTTACAGAAGTGTTTGGCGTTATAAGCATCTCATGCCATAGATATGATAGCATAAGGCAAGGGAAACCTTTGTCAAGATGATAGCCGTCGCGGGTTAAGTCGTTTGGGGTGTTGAAATGTGAATAGCGAAGATTTTCAATAAGTCTTCCTGTTGGAATAACGATATCGATGCCAGTTGAATCGTTTATCATGGTCAAGACAGCATTCTCGATTGATTCATACATTTTAGAACGGTCTTTTCCGTATCTTGAAAAAGCGGGATGCGATGAATTTGAAGAGTAGGCCCAGGTCATGTTCCATGCAATCAGCGGATCTTCATTACAATCTTTAGACAACTGAATAAGATTGTCAAGATATGGCTGGTATGTTGAGTAGTCGCCTGAAAGGTCTGAAACCTGCTGGAGGACGACGATGTCCCAGTCAACGAAGTCTAACGCGCTGTTGACAGTCTTGATGTCGGCCGAAAGCCATTCCCCGCAGAAACAATATTTGAAAGAATAAGAAGTTTTATTGTCCAAATGATTGTCCCAGTGGTTTTGCAATGATGACCCTCCGCGAGTCAGTATTGCAAAATATACGTCATTCTCATTATTGTTGTTGAGTAGCGATGGGATGTGCCTTGTGGCGTCTTCCGTAAAACTATTGCCTATGGCGAGAATTCTATAGCATGATTGTCTGGCAATAATTTTAGGAATTACATTTGGGGTAGATAAATTTTGGTCTTGCTCTTCAGAGCAAGATGCAAATAAAAGAATGGCCGGGATTACGGATAAAAGTTTTTTCATTTCATATCAGATTCCGGTGTGAAATTAATAATTTTTTTCAAAGTCTGCAAGGTATTCATTATTTTAACTTTCATCAATTAGTTGAAACAGCTTCTATTGTTATATGGCATGAAAAAAACAGTGTTGCCACAATTATAGCGTGGCAACGCTGTCGTATAAAATATGTTAATGCTGTTTTGGCAATAATTTTTTATAGAATATCTGCAATCATAGCTATGCCAACACCTATCATTTCTCAGAACAGTCGGTTTTGGAAGCGTGTTTGCATCCGGGGCAGGGATGGAATCGGCTGCTGCCGTCGAAGCAATGGGTGCATATGCGCTCTTTGGGGAGGCCGATAGATTCTACAAGGGTTTCAATGGGATTGAATTTGAGAGATGTGAGATTGAAACGCTCGCGAATTTTGTCAACAAGAGTGTTGTATTCCGGAGAGTTGGTGGTGGCATACTTGTCGAGATTCTTGTTTGGGTCGCCTTCAAGGTCGCCTATTATTCTGCGAGTGAGGAGCTCCATGTCGCTCTTGGATGACGTGAATCCTATAAAGGGACAACTATAGATAAGAGGGGGGCACGCGATTCTTATATGCACCTCTTTTGCTCCAAGATTGTAGAGGTCCTGCACATTGTCGGTAAGCTGAGTGCCGCGCACAATAGAGTCGTCGCAAAGAAGCGCCCTTTGATCGTAAAGCATGGCGCCGTTTGGCACGAGTTTCATCTTGGCTACGAGATTGCGGCGAGATTGCTCTGACGGAGTGAAACTGCGTGGCCAGGTAGGGGTGTATTTTGATATGCAGCGACGATAGGGCACCCCTTTGCCGGCGGCATATCCGAGAGCCATGCCGACTCCGGAATCAGGTATGCCGGCTGCGCAGTCCACTTCATTTTCGTCATTCTTGCCCATCTCGAATCCTGACTTGAAACGCATGTCTTCAACATTTGTGCCTTCATATGAAGATGTCGGGAATCCGTAATAAACCCATAAGAACGAGCAGATCTGCATGTCTTTGCCGGCCGGGGTTATGACCTTTATGTCGTTGGCAGTGATTTCTACCACTTCTCCCGGGCCAAGGTCGCGATAATGTTCGTAGCCGAGGTTCGGAAATGCGGTAGATTCAGAAGAGGCCGCGAATCCTGAGCCGTCGGTTTTTTTGCCAAGAATGATTGGGGTGCGTCCGAGTTGGTCGCGTGCGGCAATAATGGAGTTTTCAGTAAGGATCAGCAGTGAGCAAGAGCCTTCGATTCTTTCAAACATATGGGCTATCCCTTCTGCAAAGTTTTTTCCCCTGTTGATAAGAAGGGCTATAAGTTCAGTCTGGTTTGTGCGTCCTGAACTCAACTCCCCAAAGTGTGCGCCCTCGTCAAGAAGTTCCTTCTCGAGTTGATCCATGTTGCAGACTTTGGCAACAGTCACGATAGCGAATTTTCCGAGATGGGAATTGATAATGATCGGCTGAGGGTCGTTGTCGCTGATAACGCCGATTCCTATATCACCCTTGAACTTTGGAAGTTCGTCTTCAAACTTGGTGCGGAAATAAGTGTTTTCGATGCTGTGGATACTGCGGCAGAAGCAATTGTCTTCCGAGTCGAAAGTGGCCATGCCGGCTCTGCGTGTTCCAAGATGAGAGTTGTAGTCAACTCCATAAAATAGTTCGTTTCGGCAGGCACCCTTGGATGCTGCTCCGAAAAAACCTCCCATAGAAATGAATTATTTGATGTTTCTGGCTGCAAAATTACAAAAAATCCTTTAGATTTAAATTAACGGAGAGTATCCAATTTTTTTGCGGCGTGTGTTTTTTTTTGAGTTGTGCGATTGTAATAAACCGGATATAAAGCTATTCTGAATATGCAATCTCACTTGGCCAAATAATTGTCGATTGCATTTGTAATGGCTTTAGAGTGTGTTTTTATAACTTATAGGAAAGCATGAGGGCGAGGGAGGTGGAGTTTGTGCGCACGTCGGGGTAGTCGCGATAATGCGATGACCGATAGTAGTTGGTGAATAGCACGGTTCCAAACAGTTTTTTCCATATCTTGAAATCGGCTCTTATCTCAGTCATGTTGAGAGAGGCCACGGAGACGTCGCCCATCACGTTGAGGTTGCGGAAGTTGACAACTCTCAGGTCGGTTCCGTAATGGTATCCTTTCCAGGTGAAAAGCCTGAAATAGTTGTGAGAGACAGAAAATGCGAATTTGTCTTTGTTAAACACAATGTTCATACCCCCTTTCAGAGAGAATCCTGATGCCCAGTTGTAGTTTCTGTCGTCTGTCTGATAGTGGTCGGACAGGATAGAGCCGAGAGCCACTATGTTGGCATGGGCAAAGCAATCAAACACCCAGTGGGCTCTTTCAATGTCGCGGAACATGAATCCGGCTCCCACGCTTGCCGGTATTCCCAGTTTAAAAGGCACCTTCTTCAGGTTGTCGATTGTGTCGCTGTCAAAGAAGTCGAAGTGCTGATACAGCCCGATGCTGCCTTTTGATCGATAGTTGTCGAATATTTCGCGAGCCAGCAGTCGGCCTTTTATTTCGATTTGTGTGAGTATGGGCTGGGTTTTCAGTCCTTGCAGTTCTGCCTTTAATGTGAAATAGTCATATGGCTTGGTTGACTTCACTTCAAACCTGTCGCCATATTCCACGTCGATTTGTGCGGCCACTCCTTGGTGAATGTTGCGCATGTGGCCGTTGTATTGCAGCATCTTGTAGCCGGCCGACACTCTGACCGCAAAGTTGGGAGTGCCGTAAAGGCGTCCGCGAGTCGGCCTCACTTTCCAGGCTTCGCCTGTGATTATGCGGTTTATGCCTCTCATGGGGGAGAGAATGAAGCAAGCAAGTTCTCTTTCAAATCGAGATTCTCCGGTAAGTCGGTCGTCGAGCACTGCGTCTGATGCACGAAAAAGAATCTCGCCTATTGCCGCTCCCCCGATGGGAGTGGCAATAAAATCATTTGTAGAAGGGTATTCCCTTTCCATAAACAATTCCCACATTCCGCTTCCGCCGATTGCAAAAAGTTCGGACTGCCAGAAATTAAAGCCGTTTGCCCTTGCGGCATTGAAATACAGGCTTCCGTTGTAGGGGTGAAGGAAAGTGTTGGTGCCCAGGTTGTCATTGTCCCAAAGAAAGCCGTGCCTGAAATTCTCTTTTATCGTGTTGAAGGAAATGTAGGCCCAGTCGCCACGTTGCACATATCTGTCGAAAGCCCAGAGACCGATGTTGAATCCGGCTACTTCGCCGGCGGCTCTCCAGAAATGGCGCTTTGTCATTCTTGTCACGTCGGCTGAATCAGGAGGAACAAGAGCGGTGGTGTGATACTTTATGGGAATCTGTGCGGGCAAAGGCAACGAGGCTAATGCTATAAAGAGCATAGCCACAAATATTTTAAGATATTTAGCCGACAGATTATTTGTCATTTCCAAAGCGAATGATTGAAAAAATACAATATAGTTATCTATTCAACAAAAAAAGCAGGGCAATGGTTGAGCCATTACCCTGCATGGAATTCTGATGATTCTGTAATATTTTTTTACTTCACGCCCAAGTCGGCAAGAACGCGGTTGATTTTGTCTTCCGCTTTCTTGACAGTCTCTTCATATTTGTCGGCAGAGGGAAGATCTTCGCGCACTTCTACATAGAACTTTATTTTGGGCTCTGTGCCTGAAGGGCGCACTGAAACTTTGTCGCCGGCTTCTGTAAAGAACTGAAGCACATTGGAAGTGGTCGGGAAGTTCATCTTTTCAGTCTCGCCAGTCTTCACGTCAAGACAGTTGAGGTCTGAGTAGTCTTTAATGAAAGCAATCGGCGACCCTGCCAGTTCTTTGGGAGGATTTTCGCGGAAATTCTTCATCATAGCCACAATTTCATCTGCGCCTGACTTTCCGGGGCGCACCACGCTCACACCTCTTTCGCGAGAGAAGCCATACTCTTTATAGATGTCGATAAGCATTTCATAGAGAGTCATGTTTTTCTCTGCTGCCCAAGCGGCGATCTCGCACATGAGAGTGATAGACGACACTGCGTCTTTGTCGCGCACGAAAGTTTCGGGAAGGAATCCATAGCTTTCCTCGCCGCCGCCGAGATAGCGCTCTTTGCCTTCGAGGTTGCGCATCACGTCTGCAATCCATTTGAATCCGGTGAAGCAGTCATAGCATTTCACATTGTTTGCTTCCGCAATGCGTTTGATTGTCTCGGTTGTGACAATTGTCTTCACGCAATACTCGTTGCCGGTGAGTTTGCCGAGCTCGCGGTTGCGAGTGATGAGATAGTAGAGGAAAATCATCACAATCTGATTGCCGTTGAGAAGCTGGTATTCTCCCTTGCTGTCGCGAACCACGAGGCCGATGCGGTCAGCGTCAGGGTCGGAGGCCACAACAATGCTTGCTCCAGTCTCTTTAGCCTTGGCAATGCCCATTGTCATGGCTTCGGAGTTCTCAGGGTTAGGAGAGACTACAGTGGGGAAGTCGCCGCTTCTGAGGTCTTGTTCCGGCACATGGATAACATTCTCGAATCCCCATTTCTTGAGGGAGTCAAACACGAGCATACCGCCGGTGCCATGGATAGGAGTGTAGACAATCTTCATGTCGGCATGTTTTTTGTCTACTTCCGGAGAGAGAGAGAGAGACTTAATGTCGTTTAGATACTGCTCGTCGATGTCTTTGCCGATAACCTGGATAAGGTCTTTGTTCGGTTTGAACTTGATCTGATCTACTGAAGTTATGGCGTTGACATAAGCGATGGTTTCTACGTCGTGAGGAGCGATCATCTGGGCTCCGTCGCTCCAATATGCTTTATATCCGTTATATTCCTTCGGGTTGTGGCTTGCAGTTACCATTACTCCGCTCTGGCATCCGAGTTTGCGGATAGCGTAAGACACTTCCGGCACCGGTCGGCAGTCTTCGAAAAGATACACCTTGATCCCGTTTGCAGAGAAAATGTCGGCAGCAAGTTCAGCGAACTTGCGAGAGTTGTTTCTCACGTCGTGTCCGATTGCCACAGTAATCTGCGGGAGCTCTTTGAAGCAGTCGTTAAGATAGTTCGCAAGTCCTTGAGTGGCGGCGCCCACAGTGTAGATATTCATTCGGTTTGAGCCGGCGCCCATGATTCCGCGCAGGCCGCCTGTTCCGAATTCGAGGTCTTTATAGAAAGCGTCGATAAGTGGAGTCTTGTCTTCGGCTTCGAGCATTTCTTTTACAACCTTTCTTGTTTCTTCATCATATTGAGGGCCGAGCCATTTTTCGGCCTTCTCTTTGACGGTCTTTAATAATTCGTCGTTGTTCATTGGTTATTCTGATATTTGGGTTATTTTTACTGATCGTTTCCGGCCGACGAATACGGGTAGGTTGATGATTGATTCTGTTTTCGTAATATCCGTTATGCGTCGAGATTTAGTCCGGTTTTTAAAACTAAACGCAAAAATAATGAAAATTGATGAGAAAATAAAGGTTAAATAAAGAAAAAGAATATTTTTTGTAAAAATAGTGTGCGTAAATATATGTTTAAGATTTCTCTATGTAAAGCAAATAAAGTTAAAGAAGACCCTTATTGCCGCATAAATTTGGAATTTTGCAATAATAAAAAGGGTGAGATAAATTAAAAATGCTTATATTTGCAGTTCAAAACTTTGTTTTCTATGATTTCATCAATGACTGGGTTCGGACGCGGAAGCGCCCAGACTTCGACCAAGAGGGTAAAGGTGGAGATAAAATCGCTCAATAGCAAGCAGTTGGATCTGTCGCTAAGAGTGCCTGCATATTTTAGGGAGATGGAAGTGACGATGCGCAATCCCATCGCCGCCAAACTTGAGCGTGGCAAAGTGGAACTTGCGGCCACAGTTGAGAATCTTGTGGCGGAGCCATCCACCACGGTCAATATCGACCTTTTGGGTGCATACAAGCGGCAGCTTGAGGAAATGGGTTCCAGCCTGAATCTTCCTGAGCCGACAGATTGGTATGGTTTGTTGCTCCGTATGCCGGAGTCGATGAAATCCGAACAGGTCTCTATTGGAGAAGATGATGAGGATGCGTTTTTCCGTGCTTGCAATGAGGCAATTGACTCTCTAATAGAGTTCAGAAGGAGGGAAGGCAGGAAACTGTATTCTTTCTTTATAGAGAAAATTGGTAAGATCCGGCAGTTGCTTGATGAGGTGTCTCCATTAGAGGAGGAACGTGTGCCTAAGATTCGCGAGCGTCTTGAGGAGCAGCTTTCACGTCTTTCATCTATAGAATACGACAGAGGCCGTCTTGAGCAGGAACTCATATTTTATATAGAGAAACTGGATGTGACAGAAGAAAAACTGCGTCTTGCCACTCATCTCAACTATTTCATGGAGACACTTGGGAGTGACACCGGTTATCCGGAGGCCGGGCAGGGGAAGAAACTCGGGTTTATTGCGCAGGAAATAGGGCGCGAAATCAATACGCTCGGCTCTAAGTCAAACCATGCCGGAATGCAGAAAATAGTTGTAAGGATGAAAGACGAGCTTGAGCAGATGAAGGAGCAAGTGCTCAATGTACTTTGACCAATTTATCACATTGTGACAAATGAAAGGTAAAATAATAATACTATCAGCGCCTTCGGGCACAGGGAAGTCAACTATCATAAACCGCCTGATGCAGGATCCCGGGTTGCGTCTCGGGTTTTCCATATCAGCCACAAGCCGGTCTCCGCGAGGGGAAGAGAAGCATGGCAAAGATTATTTCTTCCTGACAGAAGATGAGTTTCAGTCCAAGGTTGACAATGGGGAATTTGTGGAGTGGGAAGAGGTGTATGCCGGCACTCGCTACGGCACGCTTGAGAGCGAGGTGAGGAGAGTGACCGAGTCTGGACATAACCTGATAATGGATGTAGACGTTAAAGGCGCCATCAATATAAAAAAGAGATTTGGAGATGAGGCTCTCTCCATCTTTGTTATGCCTCCGAGCCTTGGGGCGCTTGAATCGCGACTCCGAGGGCGCGGCACAGACACGCCGGAGACAATATCCAGAAGGCTTGCAAAGGCAGAATACGAAATGAGTTTCGCCAAAGAATTCGACACTGTGGTTGTGAACGACGCGTTAGACGCCGCCGTGAAGGAAGTCGCTTCCGAAATAAGAAGATTTGCATTCTGAATGAGGCAAATGTCGTGAGTATGCGAGGTTGCGATTAATGACAATAACAAATCAATACCATTGAGAAATGACAATAGGAGTGTATAGTGGCAGTTTCGACCCGATACATACGGGCCATGCCATGGTTGCAAATTATGTGGGGCAATGGTTCGGGGTAGATGAAGTGTGGATAATGGTGAGCAGGCAGAATCCGTTGAAGAGCGGTATGATGCCGGAGGCAGACCATCACAGGATGAGGATGGCCGAACTTGTGGCGAATAAATGTGCCAATGTGAAAGCATCGGACTTTGAGCTTTCGTTGCCGTTGCCTTCATACACATATGTTACGCTGTGTAAACTGCGGGAGGCATATCCGGAGCATAAATTCAAGTTAATCATAGGCAGCGACAATTGGCTCAACCTCGGCCGGTGGCGCGATGCCGACAAGATAATAAAGGAATTCGGGCTTGTGATTTATCCGCGTCCCGGCTATGTCACTCCATTGCAGCCGCCAAAGGGGGTAGAGGTGCTGTCGAAAGGCCCTGCTGCCCATGTGTCTGCCTCATTTGTGCGCGAGATGGTTGCTTCAGGCGGCAACATCAACTACTTTGTGCCGGTGGAGGTGGCTGAATATATCAACACACACAATCTTTACAGGATGAGTGATGACAACTGAAGAAACATTTTCTGACGACAACATAAGTCGCAGACTCATAGGAGTGACGTCGCTTGCCGCCGGATATTGTTCGGCATGTGAGGATGCACGCGAAATGGATAAGGAGAGTTTCGTTGACCGTATGCTTGACTTGCTTCCTCGCATATATTGGGAATTTTTCGATATAACTGCCGACGATGTTGTGGCACTTGAGGAATTCGATTATTTCTCGTCATATGTAGATGAGGATTATTATGAAAGCATACGTCGACACATAGAGGCTCTGCTGGGTCCTGACGATGTGTTCCTCGAGACGTTTGAGGAAGACATGAAGTATAGCGACACGCCTATAGGGGCGTCGATTGCAGAATCGCTTGCCGATATATTCCAGCCTTTATTTAATTTTATTTCTATAGTGAAAGACACCGACGGAGAAAAAATAACGGAAGCGTATCTGCAGTGCAAAGAGGATTTTGAGGCTTATTGGAGCCAGGCACTCTGTAATGTGCTCAGAGCGCTAAATAATATTAAATATTCAAATAATTCATCATACTGACCATGATTAACCGACTTCTTAGATGGCTTGACAGCTCCACTTGTAATTTTCTTGCTGTCGACACAATCACAAAAGAGCTCAACATTGCCGGGTTTCGCGAACTTCGCCAGGAAGATTCCTGGAAGATTGAGCCCGGAGGGAAATATTATGTTGTGAAGAACGGCACTGCCATCTTTGCATTTATAGCGGGAAAGGGGAACCCTGATGAGCACGGTTTCCGTATCATTTCGGCTCACTCCGACAGCCCTTGCTTCAAACTCAAGCCTAACGCGGAGATATTAGGCGACGGCGGTGTGGTGAGCCTGAATGTAGAGAAGTATGGTGGCGGAATATTATACACATGGTTTGACCGGCCGTTGTCTATGTCGGGAAGGGTGATGCTCGATTCCGGCGACGCCATGAACCCTGAAATGCGGGTGTTTGACCTTAAAAAAGGTGTTGCCTTCATACCTCATCTGGCTATTCATTTCAACAGGTCGGTCAATGAAGGAAATCCTTTGTCTGTTCAGAATGACATGAAGCCTGTGATCGGTTTCTTCTCTCCGGAAGAGATAGAGGAGGCAAAGAAGCGCGGCGGGTTCGTCAAGATGATGGTTGCATCGGAACTCGGAATAAAACCGGAGGAAATAATAGATTATGAAATATGCCTGTATCCTATGGAGCAAGCCGGTTTATGCGGAGCGAAAGGTGAATATTTCCAGTCAGCGCGTATCGACGACCTTTCAATGGCCTTTGCAGGTCTTGAGGCTCTGTTGGCAACTGCGTCGGAAGATTGTGCCGACACACGTATGCTTGCCGTGTTTGACAATGAAGAGACAGGCTCCGGCACCAAGCAAGGAGCGGCGTCGCCGGTGGCTCGCAATATAATGGAGAGGGTGTGTGCAAATCTCGGAGGCACACGCGAAGGATTTTTCCGCAGTGTGGCCAATACATTCATGATATCGGCAGACGATGCCCATGCATGGCATCCTAATTATAATTCTAAATATGACCCCACCAATCATCCCGTGATAGGCGGCGGCCCGGTGATAAAAATCAATGCCAACTGCAAATATATGACAGATGCTCAGGGAGCGGCAGTGTTCCGCAATCTTTGTCGCAAAGCAGGTGTGGAATGTCAGACGTTTGTGAATCATTCAGATGTGGCCGGAGGGTCTACTCTGGGAAATATTCTGACATCTCAGCTCGACATAAAAGGAGTGGATATGGGCGCTCCGATCTGGGCCATGCATTCAGCAAGAGAGACAGCCGGAGTGGCCGACCATGAAGCCACGGTAAAGGTGTTTTCCACATTTTTCAGCTGATCTGATATTAACAGCGGCATAGTCGGCCGGTGTTTAAAAAACGATATAGTTGCGAATACATGTGCAGTAAAACATGAATCGTTTAATTAAAATTTGCTGAGGCGGAGAAATTTTAATACCTTTGCAGTCGGATTCTGAAAAAGCGGTATCCCGGCAGGAGATTCCGCGATAATCAGTAGCGAAAAAACAAATAAATACAAGATAAAGTCAAGATGAACGTAAATTACGCAAAACTCGACAACGTTAGCGGCGAGATAACCGTTACACTCGAAGAGAAAGATTACGCAGACAAAGTAAGCAAGCAGCTGAAAGAGATAGGGAAAAAACACGCAGAGCCGGGTTTCCGTCCGGGTCATGTGCCTGCCGGGCTTATTGCCAAGAAGTATGGGTCGGCAGTGAAATATGATGTTGTCAACAAAGAAGTGGCCGACGCTGTCTTCAACTATATAAAAGAGAATAAACTTCAGGTTCTTGGCCAGCCTGTGCCTGAGGCCGACAATGAGTTCAAAATTGAGAATGCAGACTTCACTTTCAAATTTAAAGTGGGTCTTGCTCCTGAAATTGACAATCATGTCAACAAGGACCTTCATGTGCCTTACTATACAATCAATGTGACCGATGAAATGATCAATGAGCAAATCGAAGGTCTCCGTCAGCGTTTTGGCCGTCAGGTTCCCGGAGAGGAAACAGAGCCTAATGCTGTAATCAAGGGCGCTATCACAGAGCTCAATCCCGACGGCACAGTGAAAGAGGGCGGCATAGTGGTTGAAAACGGCATAATCGCTCCTGTATATTTCAAGAGCGAGGACCAGAAGAAACTTTTCGAGGCAAAACACCCCGGAGATGTGGTTGTGTTTAACCCGGCTGCAACATGCGACGCCAACCCCACAGAGATGTCTTCGATGCTCAACATTGACAAGGACAAGGTGGAAGAGCACAAGGGAGATTTCAATTTTGAGATAAAAGAGATAATTGTGCTCAAGCCTGCTGAACTCGACCAGGAGTTCTTCGACAATGCCGTGGGCAAAGACAAGGCTCACAACGAGGAAGAATTCCGCGCGGCTATCAAAGAGCTTCTCGAACTTAACCTCTCAAACGACTCTAACTACAGATTTACAATCGACGCAAAAGAGGCTGTGGAAAAGGCAGTCGGGGCGCTTGAACTTCCTGAGGCAATACTTAAGGATTTCCTTGTTCGCCAGAACGAATCTCTCAACAATGAGAATGTTGACGCAGAATTTGAAAAGATGCGCGGTCAGCTCACATGGGATCTCATCCGCGATAACATCGCGTCTAAGTTTGAGGTTAAGATTTCAGAAGAGGATCTCATGAACGAGGCTCGCGGCGTGGTTGTTCGCCAGCTGATGCAATATGGCCCTAACGCATTGACCGACCAGATTGTCGACAAATATGCGCAAGAGGTTGTGAAAGATCAGAAAAACAGAGAGATGCTTGCACAGAATGCCTTGACTCGCAAGACATTTGAAGTGATAAAAGAGAATGTCACTCTCGACAACAAAGAGGTTAGCGTAGAAGAATTCCGCCAGCTCTTCACACCTGCCCAGGAAGAGGCATAATCGGGTGTAGTTTCGATAATCATAAAATCCGGTGCGTGAGCTGAAAGGCGCGCGCCGGTTTTTTATGCTTAATTTGGCATGATATTTGCTGATGATTAAAAAGTAACAATTGCCATTTTGTGGTTCGTGTGGATTTTCAAAATGATTTGATTGGTTCATGGCCACTTAGGCATAAACAAAATAATAATGAAAATGCAAAACGACTTTAGAAACTATGCTGTCAATCATCTTGGCTTAAACTCCAACACCCTTGACAGCTATGCGCGATATATCAATAGAGAGACGCCTAATGTGTCGGCCACCATGCCGTCTGCCGACTATATGAACCCATATATTCTTGAGGAACGACAACTGAATGTCACCCAGATGGATGTGTTCTCTCGTCTTATGATGGACCGTATTATATTTCTCGGCACTCAGGTAAGCGACACTTCGGCGAATATCATACAGGCGCAGCTTCTTTATCTGGATTCTATTGACCCGGAGAAAGATATCTCGATTTATATCAACTCTCCCGGCGGCTCAGTATATGCAGGTCTTGGCATTTACGACACAATGCAGTATATCTCGAGTGATGTGTCTACGATATGCACGGGTATGGCAGCTTCAATGGCGGCAGTGCTTCTCGTGGCCGGCCAGAATGGCAAGCGTTATGCTCTTCCTCATTCAAGGGTGATGATTCATCAGCCTATGGGAGGAATCCAGGGACAGGCTTCCGACATTGAGATTACGGCCAGAGAGATTCTTAAATTGAAAGAGGAATTGTATCGCATAATCTCCGACCATTCAGGCATGCCTTTTGAAAAGGTAGAGGCTGACTCTGACCGCGACTACTGGATGACGGCGTCAGAGGCCAAGGAATATGGAATGATCGACAAGGTTCTTGTGAATCCTAAAAACAAATAAATACCCTTCAGGTTAAAATGGCTAATAAAAGAAGTGGACTTGTATGTTCGATGTGTGGCGCCACCGATTGCTCTTCAAATCCGGTGGTTAAAGTGCTCGACGGACTTAATTTATGCACAGACTGCATAAAGTTTATAGACGATGCACGCGACACTCAGTTGAACAACTCCGGTCGCGACAAGGAAAAAGCGCTGGCGGAGTCGACGGCAATTCCGAAACCCATAGAGATAAAGGAGTTTCTCGACCAATATATTATCGGGCAAGAGGAGGCTAAGAAATATCTGTCGGTGGCGGTCTATAACCATTATAAGCGCATCCAGCAGAAGGACTCTAAAGATGATGTAGACATTGAGAAATCGAATGTAATTCTTGTGGGCCCTACAGGAACTGGCAAGACTTTGTTGGCCAAGACAATAGCAAGGCTGCTTGATGTGCCGTTCGCAATAGTCGACGCCACGGTGCTCACCGAGGCCGGATATGTGGGAGAAGATATAGAGTCATTGCTTACCCGCCTTCTTCAGGCGTGCGACTATGATGTCGAGCGTGCCGAGAAAGGTATTGTATTCATTGATGAAATCGACAAAATAGCCCGAAAGAGCGATAATCCGTCGATCACCCGAGATGTTAGCGGCGAGGGTGTGCAGCAGGGTCTTCTTAAATTGCTGGAAGGCTCGACAGTGCTTGTTCCTCCTAACGGGGGCAGGAAGCATCCGGAGCAGAAGATGATTGCCGTCGACACGAAGAACATACTTTTTATCTGCGGCGGCGCTTTCGATGGCATAGAGCGAAAGATAGCATCCCGGTTGAACACTCATGTTGTCGGGTATGGCCACGATGAAAACAACAGAAAGAGACAGCGAGAAAATCTGATGCGCTATGTTATGCCTCAGGACTTGAAATCGTTCGGACTAATTCCGGAGATAATAGGCCGACTGCCGATTCTCACGAGTCTCGACCCTCTTGACAAAGTGGCGTTGCGCAGAATTCTCACGGAGCCCAAGAACGCGATTGTTCGCCAATATAAGAAAATATTTCTTCTTGACGGAGTTGAACTTATATTCACAGATGATGCCCTCGACCTTATAGTTGACAAAGCAGTGGAATATAAGCTCGGTGCGCGTGGATTACGCTCCATCGTTGAGACAATCATGGTTGACGCCATGTTTGAAGTGCCCTCGCAGCCGGTTAAAACTTTCACGGTTGACGCAGCTTATGCCCTTGGCAAACTGGAGAAGGCACACTTTGAAAAGATGGAAATATCAGATAAGTAACCCCCTTTATAAAGGGCGCAAGATAAGAGGCAAGGGATAAAACCTTGCCTCTCGTTTTGTGTTGCGGCATAAAGGATGCTTCAAGGAGTAAAAAAAGTTTGCCGGATATGTATGGTAATTCGGAAAATTTTTTTAACTTTGTATATCAAGAAAATCATCGAACCTCACACCATGGCAGACATCAAAGCGATTCAAGAAGCCCTGAAATTGAATTTCGGCTTCGACAATTTTAAAGGTAATCAGCAAGAAATTATCAGCAGCCTGCTTGACGGCAATGATGTTTTTGTGCTGATGCCCACCGGAGGCGGGAAGTCATTGTGCTATCAGCTTCCGGCATTAATGTCGGAAGGCACTGCGATTGTCATATCTCCATTGATAGCCCTGATGAAAAATCAAGTTGACGCCATGCGCAACTATGGGGAGGACGACGGTATCGCGCATTTTCTTAATTCCTCGCTTACAAAAGCCCAGGCCGACAAGGTGAAGTCGGATGTGATGTGCGGGCGCACAAAACTGCTTTATGTTGCTCCGGAGTCATTTACAAAAGAGGATAACATGGAGTTTATGCGAAGCGTAAAGATTTCGTTTTATGCAGTAGACGAAGCTCATTGCATTTCAGAGTGGGGCCATGACTTCCGTCCTGAATACAGGCGAATACGCACAATCATAAACGAAGTGGGCACCCGACCGCTTATAGCCTTGACAGCCACAGCCACCCCTAAGGTGCAGCACGACATTCAGAAGAATCTCGGCATGCTGGACGCACAGGTGTTTAAGTCAAGTTTCAACCGTCATAACCTGTATTATGAGGTGAGGCCCAAGACAAAAGATATCGATCGGGAGATTATCCGTTATATAAAGAATAATGCCGGAAAATCGGGCATCATATATTGTCTGAGCCGTAAAAAAGTCGAGGAACTGGCCGAGACATTGCGCATAAACGAGATTTCGGTTCTTCCATATCATGCCGGTATGGATTCAACCACACGCTCCGACAATCAGGATGCATTCCTGCATGAGCAAGTGGATGTGATTGTTGCGACAATCGCGTTTGGCATGGGGATTGACAAGCCGGATGTGAGATATGTCATACATTATGACATACCGAAAAGTCTTGAGGGATATTACCAGGAGACCGGCCGTGCAGGCCGCGACGGAGGAGAGGGGAGATGTATAGCCTTTTACACCAACAAGGATCTTCAGAAACTCGACAAATTGATGCAAAGCAAAACGCCGGCCGAGCAAGAAATCGGGCGTCATCTTCTGGCGGAGACAGCCAGTTATGCGGAGTCGTCAGTGTGTCGTAGAAAAATTCTTTTACATTATTTCGGAGAGCAATATGAAGCAGACAACTGCGGCAATTGCGACAATTGTTTAAATCCAAAAGCAAAAGTGGAAGCAAAAGAAGAACTTTGCGCCGTCATAGAGACGGTCATTGCCCTGAAAGAGAAGTTTAGTCCTGATTATGTGGTCAATGTGATGATAGGCCGAGGCACGGATGAAGTGCGGTCATATCACCATGACAAGATTGAAGAATTTGGGTGTCTCCCGAATGCCGATGAGAAATTTCTGTCGTCGGTTATAAGGCAAGGCACCATAGCCGGCTATCTTGAAAAGGATGTCGAGAACTATGGCATTATCCGTGTCACACCAAAAGGGAAGAAATTCCTGAAAAAACCGGTGTCGTTCAAGGTTGTCGAAGATAATGATTTCAGCGATATGGAAATGGAGCCGCAGATAAAGGGCGGCGCCTCGTGTGCGGCAGACCCGGTGCTTTATTCCATGTTGAAAGACCTGCGTAAGAAGATGGCGAAAAAGCTTGATTTGCCGCCGTATGTGATTTTTCAGGAGCCTTCGCTTGAGGCCATGGCCACTACCTATCCGATAACCCTCGAGGAACTTGCAAACATTGCGGGTGTGGGTGCCGGAAAGGCCAATCGCTATGGCAACGAGTTTGTGAAGCTTATAAAACTTCATGTAGACGAGAATGAGATAGAGAGGCCGGAAGATATCAGGGTTCGTTCTGTGGCAAACAAGAGCAAACTCAAAATATCAATAATCCACAGCATCGACCGCAAGATTGACCTGGAAGAACTTGCTGAGAGCAAGGGTCTTGAATTTGGTGAATTGATCGACGAGCTTGAGGCAATAGTGGATGCAGGCACCAAGATAAATATAGACTATTTCCTCAACGAGATCATGGATGAAGACCATGAACTCGACATCATCGACTTTTTCAAAGAGAGCCAGGAAGATGACCTTGAAGCTGCGATCCAGGAACTCGGCGACGAATTCACAGAGGAGGAAATAAGGCTTGTCAGGGTTAAATTCCTGTCAGAAATGGGAAATTGATGCGAAAGGCATTATAATTTTCTCTTTATTGATTCGTTAGTAAAGAGTAAACACGAAGCATTTGTAAAATTAACGTCTTAAAAAGATGAAAAATAAAATCCTTGTGGGAGTCGGGCTGTCAGCATGTGCAATTGCCTGGGCGGCTAAAGACCCGGTGATTATGACGATTAACGGCGTAGATGTGCCAAAATCAGAATTTGAGTATCTATATCATAAGAACAGTCAGCAACAGCTTGCTCCGCAGCCTCTTGAGGAATATGCCGAGATGTTTAAGGTGTATAAACTGAAAGTGGCGGATGCAAAGGCATGCGGGCTTGACACAACCGAGTCATTCCGTAAGGAGATGCAGCAATACAGAAGAGAATTAGCTGCCCCTTTTATGGCGGATTCCGCTTATATCAATAAACTTGTTGCTGAGGCCGCAGCGCGTGCTCTTGAAGACGTAGAGGCCAGCCACATAATGATGTTAAAGACGCGTGACGCCGCAGAAAACAGGCGTCTTCGCCTTCGTCTTGACAGCCTGAGGCAGGAACTGATTGCCGGAGCTGATTTCACCGACTTGGCGTTGCGCTACTCTCAAGACCGCTCGGTGGTCAACAACAAGGGATATATGGGCTTTATTTCATCCGGGCGTTTCCCATACGAATTTGAAACAGCGGCTTTCACTACACCTGAAGGTGAAATCTCGGAAGTTGTAGAGTCGCCGGCCGGTTATCATATAGTAAAGGCCGGCAGGCATCGTACGTCGCGCGGCAAGGTAGAGGCCGCGCATATTATGAAATTGTTGCCAAAGGGAGCAAGTGAGGCTGAAAAGGCTCGCGCCAAACATCAGATTGACAGTTTGTATGCTTTGGTTAAGGCAGATCCTTCACGATTTGGGGAAATTGCCAAATCAAATTCCGATGACAAAGGGTCGGCAAGGCAAAACGGCAAACTTCCAATTTTTGGTTCGGGAGAGATGGTGCCAGAATTTGAGGCGGCAGCCTTTGCTCTTAAAGACGGAGAGATAAGCGAGCCGGTGAAGAGCATGTATGGCTGGCACATAATCCGGAAAATATTACAACACTCTGCTCAGACCGAGCAGGAACTCAAGCCGGAGATTCTTCGCAGAATCTCTAGTCCGCAGGACGGCAGGTATCGTCTGGTAAAGGAGCATCGCACGTCTAATCTGGCTGCGAAGCATCAAGCATCGCTTAATAGTGAAGCAATAGGCGAGATAATGTCAAAGGCCGGAGAGAACGGGATTGATTCACTTTTTGTTGCTTCATATATAGCCGGGCCTCTTTCTTCAGTGACAGTGGCACAGATTGACGGTGTGTCGATTCCCGCTTCGGAAATGTTTTCCAATATGAAAAAATTGCGACAGTCTGATCCCGGGACAGCGTCTGAGGTAATTAAGGATGTAGCCGATAATTTCTTTGCCCGTAAACTGGTTGAGGCGGAAGAGGATTGGCTTTATGACAACAACGCTGAATATAGGAACCTTCTCAATGAGTATCGCGACGGCAGTTTGCTTTATGAAGTAAGTGTGCAGAAAGTGTGGGACAAGGCAGCGAAAGATGAGGCCGGACTTCAGCGTTATTTCGAAAACCACAAAGGCGATTATACCTGGACTGAGCCTCGTGTGAAAGGTGTGCTTGTGCAGACTGTTAACGATTCTCTCGCCAATGTGATAAAGACACGCATGAACGAGCTTCCGGCTGATTCGCTTGTGCAAAATATCCGCAAGGAATTCCCCGGAAAGGTTCAGATAGATAAGGTTTTGGCCACTAAGGGCACAAACGCCATTGTTGATAATCTGGTGTTTGGCGGTCCGGAGGTGAAACCGTCAAACTCGAATTTTACATCATATTTTATGTTTGAGCCGAGAATGCTCGACAATCCTGAGGAAGCCGGAGATGTGAGAGGACAGGTGACAAGCGATTATCAGACTGAACTTGAGAGCCTTTGGATTGAGGACCTTAAGAAAGCATATCCTGTAAAGGTTAATAAGAAGGAACTTAAAAAAGTGAAATAATCCCTGATGAAAAAAAGGGTCGCATTGTGCAGTATAAAGCGCGGTGAGAAGGTTGCAAATCTCTCATCGCGCTTGACCGCGCCTATAAGGAGTGTGGCCTTGATGGCGATTCTATTATTCATGGCATCGGCTTGCGGCGGCAGTGATAAGCCCGAAGTAGAGGAAGGTGATGTGCTTGTCGTTTTAGACGACACTACGCTTATGCTTCACGATGTTTTGAATTGTATTCCTGTAGGGATGGATCCGCAAGACAGCGTCGCCATGTTTCATAGCATAGTCAACAATTGGGTAAAAACGCGAGTGCTGACTGATCTTGCAGAGAGTAAACTTCCTGATGTCAGGCATATAGACAGGCAGGTAGAGGCATATCGCAACCGTTTGATAGTTGCCGAATATCTTAAAAAAATGCGTGACGGCAAGCGGTTTAAAATTAGTGAAGACAGCGTAAAGGCATTTTATGAAGCCCATAAGAGCGAACTTCTCACAGAGATTCCACTGGTGAAAGGCATCTATCTGAAAGTGGCTTCATCTTCCCCGGGGCTTGCAGAGATTCGTCAGCTTATGTCAGAAGGGAGCGATAAGAGTGTGGACCGCCTTGAGAAAACCTGGATTGGAGATGCTATCCAGTATGATTATTTTGAAAACAGGTGGGTAGACTGGCAGACAATTGCCGATCAGATACCATATAGATTTTATGACCCAGATGCGTTTCTGGCCTCGACCAAGAATTTTGAGACATCATATAAAGAATCTACCTATTTCCTTCATATCACAGATTATTTGCCGTCGGGCAGTGTGCAACCTTATGAGTTTGCGCGCCATGGCATAGCCGACATGATGGAAAGAGCAAAAATGACAAGCTATGAAGAGGCGTTGGTGAATTCACTGATTGCAAAAGCCGTGAAAGAGAATAGACTTGTGGCGGTAGGTTATGACCCGGTGTCTCATAAGGCAACAGGAAACGGAAAGATAAAAGAGAATAAGAAATCAAAAGATGAAAAAGAATAGAATATTAATTCCGGCAATGACGGCACTGACTATGTCGGCGCTATATGCCATAGCGCAGCCAGCCAAGAATGTTATTGACGAAGTGGCTTGGATAGTGGGCGATGAAGCGATATTCCGCTCTGATATTGAGGAGCAATACCAGCAGATGCGTTCAGAGGGCATGGTTGTGAGCGGCGACCCATATTGTGTGATTCCGGAGCAGATTGCAGTGCAGAAACTATATTTGCATCAGGCAAAGATCGACACGATAGAGGTGCCCGAAAGCAGTGTTCGTGCCGCTGTTGAACAGAGGATTAATTTCTTTATCGCCCAGCTGGGTTCTAAGGAGAAAGTGGAAGAGTATTTCCGCAAGCCGATTCCGGTGTTGAAAGAGAACTTTGTAGAGTATATGCGCAACAATTCGATTATAGAAGAAGTGCAAAGAAGTTTGACATCTGATGTGAAGGCCACGCCCAATGAGGTCAGGAAATATTTTGATACACTTCCGGCGGATAGTGTGCCTTATGTGCCTCTTCAGGTTGAAGCGCAGATAATCACGTTGAATCCCAACATTCCGCGTCAGGAGATTGAAGACGTCAAGGCGAGGCTTCGTGACTATGCCGACCGAGTGAACAGAGGCGATGCCGACTTTTCAACGCTTGCAACAATGTATAGTGAAGATGGCAGTTTTATGCGGGGCGGTGAGCTTGGCTTTCACGGCAAAGCAGATTTTGTGCCGGAGTTTTCAAATGTGGCGTTTAATCTAAGTGACCCTAAAAAAGTGTCGCGCATTGTTGAGACAGAATATGGCTATCACATAATCCAGCTTATTGAAAAGCGCGGAGACCAGGTGAATGTGCGCCATATTCTTTTAAGACCTAAAGTGAGTGAGAAAGACCTTGTGGACGCTACTAATCGTCTTGACTCCATCCGCAAAGAGATTGTTGGAGGGGCATTCACATTTGAGGAGGCTGCGGGAGTTATTTCTCAAGATAAAGACACTCGCAATAACAAAGGCGTGATGATGAATGATAATGAGCGAAGCGAGCTATACAGAAGCAGCCGATTTGAAATGCAGGATCTTCCGCCGGATGTGGCTAAAAGAATAGAAAGGATGTCGCCCGGCGATGTGAGCGAGGCGTTTGTTCTCAAGACACCGCGAAATCAGGATGTCGGTGCTATTGTAAAGCTTACAAACCGCATTGAGGGCCACCGGGCAAACCTGTCGGACGACTACAATCTTTTGAAAAAAATGTATGAAGACCACAAGCGACAGGAAATTCTGACCGAATGGGTGGAAAAGAAAATCAAAGAGACACACGTCAGCATAGAAGATGGCTGGAAAAACTGTGATTTCAGATATAAGGGTTGGATAAAGGAGAGCAAATGATGTGAAATTGTTTGACAGTTAATGCAGTGGCTCCTTGAAAACAGGGGCCGCTGCTGACTGCAAATAGGGGTGGGGTGAAAGTTAAAGACGTATGAGCAGAAATTTAATAGACAGGCGATTCCGTGTTGCCGCAGCTGTGGTCATGGCTGCGGTGTGTTTTGTAGTGAATGTCGGGGTCAAGGCTTATTCTCTCGACGAAAAGAAAAAAGAGAACCGGAAGAAGGAAGAAACATTTACCAGACCTAAGCCCACGCGTCCTATCAAGCCGGAGATTCCCGGTGCGAACCGCTATAGGCAAGACAAGATTTTTCTTGAATATGCTGACAGCCTGTATAAAATTTCTACTTTCGACACAATTGAGCGTCAGATTTTAAAAGGAAATGTGAAATTCCGCCAAGCCGGCATGTGGATGTATTGTGATTCTGCGTATTATTATCCTGAATTAAACTCACTTGACGCATTCGGCAATGTTAAAATGGAACAAGGCGACACATTGTTTGTGTTTGCCGACAAACTTTATTATGAAGGAAACATCCGTATGGCTCGCCTTAAAAATGGGCCGTCGCGAAATAAGGTGGAACTCATAAACCGAGATGTCACGCTCACAACTGACAGTCTTGACTATGATTTAGGACTCGATTTGGGATGGTATGAAAAATGGGGAACAATCGATGACAAGGTAAACACATTGACATCGCTATATGGCGAATATTCGCCCGGCACCAAGAATGCAGATTTCTATCACGATGTTGTGTTGGTTAATAATGAAGACGGCTTTACAATGCTCACCGACACTCTGCATTATAACACTGACACCCACATAGCCAGAATAGAGAGCCGAACTGAAATCCAGGGAGAGTCTGACACGATTATAACCACCTGTGGACTCTATGACACGCAGCTGGGGAATGCTGAATTGTTGACCAGGTCAGTGATTATACACAGAGATTCGACAGGCAATGTCACAACTCTTGAGGGTGATTCTATAATATATGACAAGCAGAAACGCATAAGCCGGGCATATATGTTTCGCGACCCTCTAAAGCATGGCATGCCCATGGTATTGACCGACACTGCCCACAAAACGACTATAATCGGAGGATATGGCGTGTATAACGATTCTACAAGAGAGGCATTGTCAACAATCTATCCTCTCTTAATGGAATATTCTCAGAATGACACTCTTTTTCTGCGAGCAGACACGATTAAGACATATATCATAACAGAACTGGTGAATGCCGGCCGCAGATGGACTCTTTCCGGCTATCCGGAACGCAATGGAGAGCCGATAATAAAGGCGGATTCCTTGGCTTTGTGGATAGATAAGGCTTTCTTTTCTGTGGTTGCTCCACAGATAGAACTGCCGATGCGTCTTTTGCGGTCTGCAGCGCCTGCGCAGATGGTTAATGAAAGTTCTCCCTTAAAGCCTCGTCAAGATGAATATGTAGCTCCGGATTCTGTTCCTGATGCATCGGAATTTGTGTCTGTTTCTGTTTCTGCTGATTCTGTCGCTGTTTCTACTGATTCAGTGTCAGATGCATCGGATTCAATACCAAAGGTGGCTAAAGATTTTCATGTGGCTCTTGCTTATCATAGAGCAAGATTTTTCAAGAGCGACATACAGGGAGTGGCAGACTCTATTGTGTTTGTGGAGCGAGACTCGATGATGTATATGTTCCGCAAGCCGATTGTGTGGAGCGGGGAGCGACAGGTGACCGGGAATCGTATCGACGTGCATTTTAACGACTCTACCGCCGATTGGGCATTGTTGCCGGAGTCCGGAATGATGTCGGAATATGTGGGAGAAGATTTCTATAACCAGCTTGCAGGCAAAACTCTTTTTGCAAAATTCAAAGACCAGACGCTGCACAGCCTTGAAGTGTCGGGAAATGTTGAGACTGTTTTCCTGCCACAAGAGAGCGATTCAACCTATAACCGCATGGTTAATGCCGAGAGTTCGTTTCTCACTATTGAGATGGAAGGGGATCAGATGAAGAAACTGAAGATGTGGCCGGAGGTGAGTGGAACAGTCACTCCGCTTTTCCTGGTCAAGAAGTCTCAACAATATCTTCAGAAATTTCATTGGTGGACTTCATTGCGCCCGGTTAGAGAATGGTATGGCGACCGTTTGCACTGGGCAGACAATCTCGGCGAAGTGTCTGATGAACTTGAGCAGTATTTCTTGTCGCCGTCAGATTTTGGCGAGCCAAAATCATTCTCAGGCACAAGGTTTGTTGCGCCTGTATCATCAATACCTCTCTCAGAGATTGAAGAAAATGAAGTTGAAATGCAGAAAGAGGCTGAGAGTGTGGAGAATGAGGGAGAAGAAATTGAAAAGAATGTAGAAGAGGAATCCGAAGGGGATGAAACATCTCACCTTGAATCAGGCGAAACAACAATTTCTGATTCAGACGATGATGCAATTCCCGGCGAGCCTGAGTCTTTTCAGGAAAGCGGAATAATATCGGAAGAGGAAGGAGAGTCAAAACATGAGTGATGTTATAAAACTGTTGCCCGATTCTGTTGCCAATCAGATAGCGGCGGGCGAAGTTATTCAGCGTCCGGCATCAGTCATCAAGGAGCTTGTGGAGAATGCTGTCGATGCCGGGGCTACTGACATAAAAATTTTTATAAAGGATGCCGGCCGCACGCTGATTCAGGTGGTGGATAATGGAAAGGGCATGAGCGAGACGGATGCCAGAATGGCATTTGAACGACATGCCACTTCAAAAATTAGAGAGGCAGAAGACTTATTTTCTCTACACACCATGGGATTTAGAGGGGAGGCTTTGCCGTCAATTTGTGCCATATCGCAGGTTGAGTTAAAGACTCGCACAGATGCTTCATCCATAGGGACTCGCCTGGTGATTAATGCCACTCGAGTTGACACTCAGGAGCCATGTGTGTGCGATCGTGGAGTCAATATAATGGTGAAGAATCTTTTCTTCAATGTCCCTGCAAGAAGAAAGTTTTTGAAAAGCGATAGTGTAGAGACTTCTAACGTGATGCGGGAGTTTGAACGCCTTGCTCTTGTCAACAACAATATCAGAATGAGTATAGACACCGGGCAGCGAGTGCTCGATCTAAGGGCGGGCACTTTCAAACAGCGCATAGGTGATATATGGAAAAATAATCTTGACCTGCATCTTGTGCCGATAAATGTCGACACTTCGCTTATAAAGATAAATGGCTTTATATCCCGACCGGAATATGCGAGAAGGCGTAACCCTCTCCAATATCTGATAGTCAACGGGCGAAATATGCGCCATCCTTATTTTCATAAGGCTATAATCAATTGCTATGAATCTCTTATTGCCCCTGACACACAGCCATGCTACTTTTTGAAGTTTGAGGTGGACCCGTCGAGCATCGATATCAATATACACCCTACGAAAAGCGAGATAAAGTTTGAGTATGAACAGGAGATATGGCCCATACTGCAGGCTTCGGTCAAGGCGGCGCTCGGAAAATTCGGGGCGGTGCCTTCTATAGATTTCAACAGCGATGTATTGCCTGTTGACCCTCTTCCGCAAGGTGAAAGCCCTGAGCGTCCTACTCTTGACATACCGGAGAATTACAATCCGTTTGCCATGGATTCAGGAAACGTGTTTGACGGCGGCAAGGTTTTTGGCAAAAGTTCCGGCAGGAAGAACCCGGTTCCACGCAACTGGGACACTCTTTATGCGGAGTTTATGAACGGGACTCGGGGATACTCTTCTTCCGATGCTTCTTCAAGGAATGCGGATAGCAATCAGTATGCATTTGAAGATAATTCAGGTTTGCCGCGTTTCATAGACGAGACTGCCGATACAGGTTTGGACTCCTTTTCGGAAAAGGTTTTCCCTGAAGCGCAAGATATAGAATCCATGCTTCCGGAAATGGGAAGTGACTCGGGTGTGGGTGCGTTTTGTGTGCAGCATAGTTTGCGTTATATAATCACGTCATCGAGAGAAGGGTTGATAATAATAGACCAGCACAGGGCTCATGTGAAGATATTATATGAGAGATATCTCGGGAAAGTATCTCAAGGTGAGCAGGTGTCGCAAGGAGTTATGTTTCCGGAAATACTGACTCTTGATCCTGAACATCAGGCCGCGCTTGAGGCTGTAGGTGATGAGATTTCCCGTCTTGGATTCGCTCTCGAATATGAGGATGATGATCGCTGGAGAATAGTGTCGGTGCCGGCAATGCTTAAAAATGCCGACGCCCGCGACGTCGTGTTGCGTATGCTTGAATCTGTAACTGAAGATGGTGTGAATTATGGAAAGGAGGGTGATTCCGCCACAAAAATTTTAGAGCGGATGGCATTGGTAATGGCGCGCTCTTCAGCAATTGAGCGTGGGCGAAAACTTTCTACTGATGAGATGGAACATCTTGTTGGTGAACTATTTTCACTTCCTGCCCCTGCTTACACGCCAAACGGCAACCCTGTGTATGTATTGCTTGATGACCGTCGTCTTGAAAGCATGTTTAGATGACGTGGTGCCAGGTGTTAATAACCCGGATAATTTATATTTAAATCGGCAGATTAAACTGCAACTGAGTAGATATGGCAAAACAGGAATATATCGATAAAAACAAGAAGTGGCTTCAAGAGAAGTCGAACGAACAAGATGTGCAGCCTCTTGACAGGGGAATATTCTACAAAGTGTTGAAGAAGGGGAATTCCAAGCTTCCTTCGCCCGGGCGGGGAAGTGTTGTCACGGCTCATTATGTAGGGAAGACTATCAATGGAAAGACGTTCGACAGCAGCAGAGGGGGAGTCGCTCCGGCATTTCGTGTCAGAGATCTGATACCCGGATGGATAATCGCCCTTCAGAAAATGCACCCCGGCGACAAATGGGAGGTTTACATTCCGGCTGAACAGGCTTATGGAAAATTAAACCAGCCTGGAATTCCCGGAGGCTCCACACTTATTTTTGAAATAGAGTTGATATCGGTGGCTTGAACGAAATTTCGTAATCTTTGTGCATTTGTTTTGCACGTATATGCCTAATTCCCCGAAAAGATGGATGACATGAAATAATATGTGGGCAAATGAACCGGCAAACTGATTTCTATGTTTTACACTTGAAAACAATAGTTTGAAAGTGAATGAAATATGGAAAGATTTAAAGCTATGCGCAAATGGTTTGTGTTGCTTCTGATGTGTATGTCATGCAGCACTCTGCCGAGTTGTTCTGATGATGACAACGACATGAGAGATGTAGCAGTAAGCCCCGAAAGGTTGCCGAAAGTGTCGAAAGATTTTTTATCAGAATATTATCACGGTGTCAAGATAAGTTCTGTTGTGATAGATTATGACGACAATGTGATGGTCTATGATGTGGATCTTGCCAACGGGCATGACGTCACATTCGGGCCAACCGGGGAATGGGTTGAGGTAGATGCCCCCGAGGGGGAAACAATACCGTCGGGAATTGTTCCTGAAATAATTGTGAATTATCTTGACGAATATTATTCAGGCTATGGTGTGAACGACATCACCAAAACTGGCTTAGGTTATGAGGTTGAACTCGTAAACAATCTTGACCTCGTGTTTGACTCTCAAGGAAATTTTCTATATATAGAAAATCTGTAAGGAACATGTGGCGGCGACAAAACATTGGCAGCTTCCCCTAAAAGATAGGTGCGGAATATGAGCCATGATTTCAATGTTATTTTGCAAATTTATATGTAAAAATGATTTTGCGATGCTCAATGCAATATTTGAGTGTCGCAAAATCTTTTTTATAGAAAAAGTAAGGTTGTTTGTTAGAAAAGGGTTAACTTTGTAAATTATTCCTCTTCTTGAGTCGGGCTTTTTGAAAATACAGATACAAAAAAGTCCGCTCCAAAGAGCGTATAGAGTAATAAGGTAAAATAACGATGGAAAAGACAACCAAGGCAATCCACACACCTTATCAGAGAAGAGATGCCTATGATGCCCTGCAGATGCCTGTGTATAATTGCATGGCTTTCGAGTTTGACAATGCAGAGGTCATGGCAGATGCGTTTTGCGGGCGCACAGATGCACCCGATTACTCCAGAGTGCTCAATCCGACTGTCACACATTTTGAACAAAGAGTCGCAAATATCAGCGGGGCCAAAGAAGTGAGCGCATTCACCTCTGGAATGGCAGCAATAAGCGCAATGATTATGAGTGTTGCTTCAGCCGGCAGGAATATTGTCACTTCGCGTCATCTTTTTGGCAACACATATCTTCTGCTTACCGGCACTTTGCGTCGTTTTGGAGTGGAAACACGCCTTGTAGACTTGACCGATAAAGAGATGGTTGAAAAAGCTGTAGACGAAAACACATGTTGCATATTTCTTGAGAGCGTCACCAATCCTCAGACAGAAGTGGCAGACGTTGAGGAGTTGTCGAGTATTGCCCGAACAAAGGGCATCCCTTTGATTGCCGACACAACAATTGTGCCGTTCACACAATTTGACGGCAAATCTTTAGGTCTTGATTTTCAAGTGGTGTCTTCCACAAAATATATCTCCGGCGGGGCAACAAGCCTTGGAGGACTTATTATAGATTATGGCAATTTCCCGGAGGTTTCCCGGCTTATAAAAAAGGATGCGGTATTCAATTTCGGGGGCTACATGTCACCACAGGCTGCATATATGCAGATTCTTGGTCTTGAGACTCTTGATGTGCGTTACTCACGTCAGGCGCAGACCGCGCTTGAGATAGCAAGACGGCTTGAGTCAGTGCCTGAAGTCTTGGCCGTGGGTTATCCGGGTTTGGAGAGCCATCCGAATCATGAAATATTCCGCAAACTTTACGGAGAGAATGCCGGGGCAATGGTCACATTTGATCTGGCTGATGCAGGGGAGTGTTTTAAATTTATCGATTCGCTCAAACTGATACACAGGGCCACCAATCTTTTTGATAACCGCACGCTGGCCATTCATCCGGCAAGCACAATATTTGGCCCTCTGGCAGAGGCGGAGAGGAAGGCGATGGATGTAAAAGACACTACAATACGTCTTTCAATAGGATTAGAGAATGTGGAAGATATATGGGGGGATATATCACAAAGTCTGGGAAAGTAATTTAAAGACACTCTTGTAGCATGGGAAAATATGATTTCGACACGGTTATTGAGCGACGTGGAAGCGGCGCCATAAAAATCGACGTTCTTGAAGAAAGATTCGGGCGTCAGGACCTTTTGGCAGCCTGGGTGGCGGATATGGATTTTGCCACTCCTCCTTTTATTATCGATGCTCTGCGCAAACGTCTTGAGCATCCTATACTGGGCTACACTTGCGAGCCTGACGATTATCGCAAATCTATCATAGACTGGGAGAAGAGTTTGCATGGCTGGGAATTGAAACCGGAATGGCTCAGTTATATACCCGGGATTGTAAAGGGAATAGGGATGGTGATAAATGTATTCACAAAACCCGGCGATGACGTAGTGATAATGCCTCCGGTCTATCATCCATTTCGTATCACAGCGGAAGAGAATGGAAGAAATGTTGTGAATGTGCCTCTCCTTGTTGATGCAGAAGGGCGTTACAGCATTGATTTTAACTCGCTCGAATCGCTTGAGACAAATGGCGGTGTTTTCCTTCTGTCGAATCCTCATAATCCCGGCGGAGTGATGTGGAGCAGGGAAGACCTGCGCCGGCTTGCGTCTATATGCAAGCGTAAGAGGCTCATAGTGGTTTCTGACGAGATACATGCCGATATGGCTCTTTGGGGAAACCGTCACATACCGTTTGCCACTGTGAGCGAAGAGGCAGCAGAGATAAGTATAACTTTCTGTGCCCCTTCCAAAACGTTTAATATACCCGGAATCGTAAGTTCTTTTTCAGTAGTGATTGACGAGGGGCTTAGGAGTCGTTTTTACGGTTGGCTTGAGGCAAATGAATTTGCGGCAGCTCCGTTGTTTTCGCATATAGCCACCATTGCAGCATACAGAGACGGTGAAGAATGGAGAAATGAGATGCTTTCATATGTGGAAAAGAACATCTGCCTTGTTGAGGATTATTGCCGCAAGAATATACCCGGAATCAATGTTTTGCGTCCGGATGCGTCTTTCCTTGTTTGGCTTGACTGCAGGGGGCTTGGCCTCGATCATGACGCCCTTGTCTCACTGTTTGTCGACAAGGCACGAGTGGCTCTTAACGACGGCTCGATGTTTGGTAAAGAGGGAGACGGCTTCATGCGTCTTAATGTGGCCGCGCCAAGGTCTGTAATAGAGCAAATATTGTCAAGAATAGAAAATGCAGTGAAACAAATAAACATATCCGCCGGGGCAGATGAAAAGAATAATTGAAATAATTGAAGAGAGTCCCAATCCGGTTTTTTCGTTTGAAATCCTTCCCCCTCTTAAAGGGAACAGCATTTATAAGGTTTATGACATAATCGACAAACTCAAGAAGTTCGGCCCGAAGTTTGTTAATATAACTTCGCACCATAGCGAGTATATCTATAAGCCATTGCCCGACGGCACTCATCGCAGGGTGAGCGTTGTGAAGCGGCCCGGCACGGTGGCCATTTCTGCCGCTATCCAAAATAAATATGGATTGATTCCTGTGCCTCACATAATATGTAAAGGATTCACAAAGGAGGAGACTGAATATGCGTTGCTCGATTTGAATTTTTTGGGCATAAATAATTTGCTGGTGTTGAGAGGAGATGATAAGAGCCCGGGCACATCTATGGGGAGCCAGGAATTGTATCACGAACATTCCACCGATCTTCAGCGGCAGGTGAATCTGTTTAACCAGGGAATCGGATTGGAGGATACGGCAATTCAAGGCATAGACACCCCATTCTCATATGGAATGGCTTGCTATCCGGAGAAACATGAAGAAGCTCCCAATATCGATTCCGATATATATTATCTGAAGCAGAAAGTGGATAATGGGGCAGACTATCTTGTCACTCAATTGTTTTTTGACAACAAGAAATTTTTTGATTTTGTTGATAAATGCAGAAGTGCCGGAATTAAAGTGCCGATTATTCCCGGCCTGAAGCCAATCACAAAGAAGACTCATCTCTCGCTTCTTCCGAAAACATTTCGCTCAGACATACCGGAAGAGCTTGCCTCTCGCATAAGAGAGAGCAAGACTAATGAAGATGTAAGAGAAGCGGGTATAGAATGGTCTGTGAAGCAAAGCATAGAATTGCTGGAGCATGGTGTCCCGGGCATTCATTTTTATACGATGAGCGCCTCTGACAGTGTTTCCAGGATAGCAGATAAAGTTTTCCGACTGTGATTAAGCGATGGCTTTCTCATTTGGAGAGGCAATTCAGACGGATATAAGAATAACATCATTCATTGAAGTAAAAGACAAAAGACGTGGATATTCTCGATTTCAAACAGCTGTTGTGCAGTCGTGTGCTTGTGCTTGACGGGGCAATGGGGACAATGATACAGCGATTTTCTTTCTGCGAAAGTGATTTTCGAGGCGAGCGATTTGCGGCACATAATGAGAAACTTGCAGGATGTAATGATTTGCTTTGTATAATCCGCCCGGATGCAATTAAAAGCATTCACAAGGCTTATCTTGAATCAGGTGCAGACATAATCTCCTCTAATTCATTTAACGCCAACTCGGTTTCCATGCAAGATTATGGCCTGCATCGATATCCGGGTCTTATTCGTGAAATAAATAGAAGAGCCGCTATCCTTGCCCGTGAGGCAGCTGACGAAGCCCCTGTCAAAGATTGGGGCGGCAAGGCTCTTGTGGCAGGTTCTATAGGCCCTACAAACCGCACTGCATCAATGAGTCCGGATGTGAGTGACCCGGCCGGGCGCAATGTGGACTATGACAGTCTATTCGAGGCATATTGTGAGCAGGTTGGAGGCTTGCTGGAAGGTGGGGTGGACTTATTGCTGTTTGAAACGGTATTTGACACGCTCAATCTTAAAGCCGGCCTTGATGCTGCAGACCGGGTTATGGAAGCTATGGGGAAGACAGTTCCGGTTATGGTGTCGGCCACAATGTCAGACAAGGCCGGGCGCACACTTTCCGGACAGACACTCGGAGCGTTTTTAACATCGATCGAGGGTTATGACAATGTGGTGACCGTTGGGTTGAACTGTAGTTTAGGCCCTGTAGAAATGCTGCCTCTGCTCAAAGAACTTGGCGGTCTGACCGAAAAGTTTGTGACTGCGCATCCAAATGCCGGCCTTCCTAATGAGCTTGGCGAATATGATGTCACTCCGGAAGGATTTGCAGAGTCACTGGTGGCTATCATAAAGGAGGGGCTGGTGAATATTGCGGGAGGATGTTGCGGCACAACCCCTGAGCATATTTCTGCGTTAAGAGATAAACTTTCGGTTTCCGTTCCTCATATGCCTAAAAAATTAAGGGAGGCATTGCGCATTTCCGGACTGGAGAGAGTAGAAGTCTTGCCTGAGAATAATTTCCTCAATATAGGCGAGCGTTGCAACGTGGCGGGTTCGAGAAAATTTTTGCGTCTTATAAAAGAGAAGAAATATGAAGAGGCCGTTGAGATCGCAGCCCGGCAGGTTGAAGATGGGGCAATGGTCATAGACATCAATATGGATGATGCCATGCTCGATGCCGGAGCAGAGATGGTGCATTTTTTGCGCTATATTGCTTCCGACCCCGACATTTCAAAAGTGCCTGTGATGATTGATTCCTCTAATTGGGACGTGGTGGAAAGTGCTTTGAAAAACATTCAGGGCAAGGGCATAGTCAACTCGATATCACTTAAAGAAGGAGAGGAATTGTTTCTGAAAAAGGCTCGCCGCATAAGGGAACTTGGGGCCGCTGTGATTGTGATGGCTTTTGATGAGAAAGGGCAGGCCGATACATTTGAACGTAAGATAGAGATCTGCCGCAGGGCTTACCGGCTGCTTATAGAAAAATGTGGCTACGACCGCAATGACATTATTTTTGATGTGAATGTAATGGCTGTTGCCACTGGCATAGAGGAACATAATCGCTATGCGCTTGACTTTATTCGCGCTGTGGAATGGATAAAGAAAAATCTGCCCGGGGCTCGCACAAGCGGCGGGATAAGCAATCTTTCATTTGCGTTCAGAGGGAAGAACACCTTGCGCGAAGCTATGCACGCTGTGTTTCTGTATCATGCCATCAGAGCAGGTCTTGACATGGGCATTCTTAATGCAGCGGCGTCGGTCACATATGAGGATATCGACCCTGCATTACGAAATCTGCTGGAAGATGTGATTCTTGCGCGCCGGAAAGAAGCAGCCGATGAACTTGCAGCATATGCTATGAAAGAGTCAGAAACAGTAACTATAGCAGATGCAAGGAGTGGCAGAGACACATCTCTTCCGGTTGAGCAAAGGCTTAAAGAATCTATTATAAAAGGGAGGGCGGAACATCTTGCAGAAGACCTTGACGAGGCTTTTATGAAGCTGGGGTCTGCCGTGAAAATCATAGAGGGGCCGCTCATGGCTGGCATGAATTGTGTCGGCGATTTGTTTGGGGAAGGAAAAATGTTTCTGCCTCAGGTGGTGAAGACTGCAAGAACCATGAAACAAGCCGTTGACTATCTTAAACCTAAGATGGAGGAAGCCGGTTTGGGAACTGATGGCATTAAGTCCGGGAAAGTATTGTTTGCCACAGTCAAAGGAGATGTGCACGACATAGGTAAGAATATTGTCTCAATAGTGCTTGCGTGCAACAACTATGAAGTGATTGACCTTGGAGTAATGGTTCCGGCAGAGGACATTGTGGCGGCTGCTCTTGAAGAACATCCCGATTTTGTGTGTCTGTCAGGATTGATCACACCTTCGTTGTCGGAGATGGTGAATGTGGCGAAAGCCATGAATGATGCAGGTCTTGATATTCCGTTGCTTGTAGGGGGCGCTACGACATCTAAACTTCATACGGCTTTGAAAATTGCTCCGGTCTACAGAGGCCCCGTTGTGCATATGACAGACGCCGCGCAGAATCCTATTGTGGCATCGATTCTGCAAAATTCTTCGGAAAGAGCGGACTATCTGGAGTCATTGAATAGAGAGTATTCCCGGATTCGCTCAGAATATGAAGGAAGCAAGGCTGAAATCGTTCCAATTTCAAAAGCTCGTGAAAACGGGATGAAAAACAGGTCGGGACATGAAGGCTCGGTCAGACCGGACGTGGCTTTAAACGTGCCGGTAGAGATAGATATCGATCTGAAAGAAATTAAACGTTTCATCAATTGGAAAATGTTTTTCCATTCATGGAAACTTTCAGGGAAATATATCGAGAACTTCCCTTATGACGGGTGTGACGGATGTGTTGAAATGTGGCGGAAGGGTCTTGATTCAGAGGAGAGAAACAAGGGGGATGAGGCATTAAAACTGTATAAGGATGCGAATAGCCTCATTGCAGAAATAATCAGGTCAGGCAACTTTGATGGTAAAGGGATTGTGGCATTCTACGGGTCATATTCAAAAGATGATGACATAGTGATAGGGGAGACTGTCATTCCTCTGCTACGGCAGCAGCGAGCCGGCTCGGAGCATCGGTCGCTTTCCGATTATCTGGCTTCACAGGGAAGTGATGAATATGCCGGAGTTTTCGCAGTCACTGCCGGTCGATACGTCCAGGAGAAATCGGCACAGTTTAAAGAAGCGGGCGACAGTTATAATTCTCTTTTATGTCAGTCATTGGCCGACAGGATAGCGGAGGCATCGTCTGAATGGCTTCATATGCTTGTGAGAAGAGAGCTTTGGGGATATGCGCCTGATGAATCTTTGAGTGTGGCGGACATTCTAAAGGGAAAGTATTCCGGCATACGCCCTGCAATCGGTTATCCCATGTTGCCCGATCAGCTCTTAAATAATGTGTTGGAAGAATTGCTCCCGTTAGAAAGAATAGGAGTTAGTCTCACTGAAAATGGTGCCATGATTCCTTCTTCTACCGTGAGCGGGATATATATATCTAACCCGACGGCTTCATATTTTGTGATAGGAGAAATAGGGGATGACCAGTTGAAGGACTATGCTTCACGAAGAGGCATTGGTGAGTCGAGAATACGCGAAGTGATGCGTTTATGACAAAACCGATTGATTGCATGAAAGCATGTCTTTTTGGGGTATGAATTCAAATAAAACAAACAGCATATGAGTTTTGAAGAATTGCGTAGTGTGGTTGAAGTTCCGGAAGCGGGTGATGCGCCGTTGATAATGGCGGGTCCCTGCAGTGCCGAGACTGAGGAGCAGACACTCGCAACAGCCCGGCAGCTTGCTGCCGGAGGGCTGAAAGTTTTCAGGGCAGGGATATGGAAGCCACGAACAAAGCCAGGTGGTTTTGAAGGAGTAGGCAAAGAGGGCTTGGCATGGCTCAAGAGAGTTAAAGAGGAGACGGGTATGCTTGTGGCTACAGAAGTTGCAATGCGCAGTCATGTGGAGCAAGCGCTTGAGGCAGGTATAGATATTTTGTGGGTTGGCGCCCGCACTACAGCAAATCCGTTTGCCGTGCAGGAAGTGGCCGACACGTTGAAAGACATGGGTGCAACCGACATTGCTGTGCTTGTGAAGAACCCTGTGAATCCAGACCTTGAACTTTGGATAGGGGCTTTGGAGCGTCTGTATAATGTGGGTGTGAGAAGGCTCGGAGCCATACACAGAGGGTTCAGTTATTACGGCTCCGGATTTTATAGGAATCTTCCGCAGTGGCACATACCTATAGAATTGCATCGACGCATACCGCAGTTGCCAATATTGATTGACCCAAGCCACATGGGGGGAAAGAGGGAACTGATAGGACCAATTTCCCAGCAGGCTCTCGACATGAAGTTTTCCGGGCTTATGATAGAGAGCCATTGCTCTCCGGATGAGGCTTGTAGCGACAGGAGTCAGCAGGTGAGCCCGGAAGCGTTGCGGATTATTTTGAGCTCACTTGTGGTGCGCAATGAGCATCGCGACACCGAGAACCTCCAGAATCTTCGACAGCAGATAGACAGCATCGACACCGAACTTCTCGAACTCTATGGAAAACGCATGGAGATTTCGCGGGAGATAGGGAAGTATAAGAAAGAGCATTCCATGCCTGTTGTGCAGGAATCGCGTTATGACGACCTTATAAAGAGCCGGGTTGCGGCTGCTGTCAGGATGGGAATGTCGGCCGATTTTATGAAGACAGTGCTGCAGGCCATTCATGAAGAGTCGGTTCGTCAGCAGATTGAAATACTCAATCGTCAGGAGCCTGACATGGATGGACATCTTGTTTGAAGAGCATGCCTGGTGTCATGGGAATTTGATTATCCCTTTTTGTGGTAATGCGTCTCAACAATTTTTATGAAACATAATTGATTCATCCTTTCCGAATTTTTTGTGAAAGGATGAATTTTTTGTTGGAATAAATCAAAAGAGTGTACTTTTGGTTTTTTATAGGGGTAGTGGCAGATACATGATTGGGTCGGACTTTGTTTTTTATTAATTTTGTAGACACATATTTTCAAATCCTTTTTTAAGGGCATCCTGAAAACGTGACGACTAAAAACGAAAGAAACTTAATCATGAAAAAATCGATTTTAGCAGGATTGTGTGCGCTTGCATCTTTGTGTGGTGGCGCTACTGAACTTTTCTTCTATTCTCCTGAAGATGGAAGCGGCGGACTTAGGTTTGCTGTCCGAGAAGGAGATGGAGAATGGCAAAGCATAGGCAACGGATATGACTTCCTCCGGTCGGACTACGGCTCGTGGGGATGGGGAAAAAAGATGTGGAACCCGCAGCTTTTCCCGACTTCTACCGGCTGGTCCTGCCTTTTTAGAGTAAACCCCGAGGGGACTGCCACAGGCTGGGCGCAATCTCCTGATTTGATAAACTGGCGCCCGCAAGAATTTATAGCTACAGCCGACACTACAAAGCTTACGTTTCGTTCCAATGTAGGTTTCATGCCTTCGATGATTGAACTTAACGGAGAGAAAGTGAGCGGAAATGTGATGAAGGCGGACCGTAAACTTGTGGACGGGCTTGTGGCCTATGCAAAAGAGCGAGCGCGACTCGCAGAGTTATATTCCGAGCATTGCGATGGCGACGCGCAGCGTTTTGCCGGACTGAAGCCGCTTCACGGCACTCTCACAGCCACAGGCGAGACTAAGGATATAAGCCCCCTTCTTATGGGCATTTTCTTTGAAGATATCAACTATGCGGCAGACGGAGGATTATACGGAGAGTTGATTCAGAACCGTGATTTTGAATATTCTTCTGCCGACAAAGAGAACTGGGGCCCTAAGGATGCATGGAAGGTTGACGGCAATAATATAGATTTTTCAATAGCTACGGAGAATCCTGTTCATCCTAACAATCCGCATTATGCGCGTCTCGACGTGAAAAGCGGTATCGCCGGAAGTGTTAATTTCGCAAGCGACGGTTTTGTGAATTCCGGATTCGACGGTATAGCGTTGAAGAAAGGTGAGCCTTACAGATTGCGTCTCAAGGCTCGCTCTACAAAAAAGATGCCGCTGGGAATAGACCTTGTATCCGCTCACGGAAAGGTTGTGGCGTCAGGTAAGGTGACATTAAAGAAAGATGACAAATGGGGGGATTATGAACTTGTGCTCACTCCAAACGAACATTCCCCTAAATCGTCTTTAAAGATAGTGCCGAAAGGGAATGGCGTTGTTGACCTTGACATGGTGAGCCTTTTCCCGGTCAATACTTTCAAGGGGCGGGAGAATGGCTTGCGTGCAGATCTCGCCCAGGCTCTGGCCGATTTGAAACCACGGTTTGTGAGATTCCCCGGAGGATGTGTGGCTCATGGCAACGGTCTTGACAATATGTATGACTGGAAGGGCTCGATTGGTCCGTTGGAGGCTCGGAAACCTTTGAGCAACCTTTGGGGATATCATCAGACGAGAGGTCTTGGCTATCATGAATATTTTCAATTTTGCGAAGATATAGGAGCAGAGCCGCTGCCGGTGCTCGCTGCCGGCGTGCCGTGTCAGAATTCGTGGACTCCTTCGCAATTCAGCCATGATGCTGTAACAAACTATGGACAGCAGGGAGGACTCCCGATGGACTCTATCGACGGATATATTCAGGATGTGCTTGACCTTATAGAGTATGCCAACGGGCCTGCCGTATCAAAGTGGGGGGCGAAGAGGGCACAGGCCGGCCATCCTGAGCCATTCAATCTGAAGTATATCGGCATAGGCAACGAAGATATGATCACAGAGGTGTTTAAGGAGCGATTCAACAAAATCAATGCTGCGGTAAAGAAAGCGCACCCTGAAATCACCGTGATCGGCACCGTTGGCCCGTTTTATGAGGGAGCTGACTATGAAGAGGGTTGGCGCCTTGCCAAAGAGCAGAACGTTGACATGGTTGACGAGCATTATTATGTTGACCCGGCGTGGCTGATATATAACCAGGATTTTTATGATGATTATGACCGCAACGGCACCAAGGTTTATCTTGGAGAATGGGCGGCTCATCTTCCGGGGAGGCCGTCAAATATGGAGACTGCATTATCGGAGGCTCTTTATCTCACCTCAGTGGAGCGCAACGGAGATGTTGTGACCATGAGTTCGTATGCGCCACTGCTTGCCAAGGATGACCACACACAGTGGAAACCGGACCTCATATATTTCAATAACACGGAGGTTCGACCCACCACCGATTATCACACCATGAGGCTATATGGAGAGAACTCAGGCAGCAGGTATCTGAAAAATGAATTTCATGTAGACACCGACAATGAGAAAGTTGCGGCAAGGGTTGGCGCATCGGTCGTGAAAGATGAAGAAACAGGCGACATTATAGTGAAGCTTGTGAACATGCTTCCTGTAGAAACCACAATTGATGTGGATCTTAAGAAATTCTTCCCTGATGGTCAGGGTGCCGTCAATTCCGTGCGCACGGTCATGAACGGCGCTCCTTCTCAGGAGAAGGCTTCGATAAAGACCGACAGGGTGTCGCTTGCATCTCCATTCTTCTCAATTCCGTTGCCGGCATATTCCTTCACGGTGTTGAGGATTAAATGATGACATAGGCATTATGATTTAGAAGCCGGATTTGCTATCATGTGAAAGCAAGTCCGGCTTTTATTATTTCAATTAAGTATTCCTGTAACATTCACTATGATTCGCATTTTTTCCATGATTCGTAGAGGCCGTCGATTATTCCGTCGGCAACACCAATAACAGGCACGACAATCTCTTTGGCTCCTGTGATAGAGGCTACATTCAGAAAAATTTCAGAAGCAGGGATAATCACGTCGGCACGGTCGGGCTTGAGATCGAACATCTTCATGCGTTGTTTCACCGACAATGGTTTCAGCACATGATAGATTCTTGACAGCTCGTCAACACTAAATGAGTTCTTCTCTTCATTTTTGAGTTTGGCGAGTTTGTATAGTTTATTTATGTTACCGCCGGAACCGATAATAACAATATCTTTATAAGTCTCAATGAGATTTTGCAATTCATCATGGAGCCGTTTCCATTCTTCCTGGTTCACTTTGTCAGTCAGGATACGCACCGTTCCGATGTTGAATGACATCGACTTTTTGAGTTCTCCGTCTGTAAGGAAATTTATTTCAGTGCTTCCGCCGCCAACGTCAACATACAGATAGTTGCCGTCGCAATCGCCGTGATATTCCACATGGTTGTTGTAGACAATCTGAGCCTCCTCTTCACCGGCGATTATTTCAATTTTGATTCCGGTCTTGTCTTCGATTTCTTCGATAAGTTCCTTCCCGTTTTCAGCATCGCGCATGGCAGATGTGGCGCATGCTCTCATTTCGTCGACCGAATAAATTTTCATGAGCTGTCGGTAGGCTTTCATAAGGCGCAGGAGGTTTTCAGCTTTTTTATCTGAGACCTTTCCTTTTGCGAATACATCAAATCCGAGGCGCAGTGGCACTCGAAGCAAGAGAAGTTTCTTTAGCTTATCTTCTTGCTCGTCATCATCAGTTCGTTTTATGAGCAATCTAACTGCGTTAGAGCCGATGTCGATTGCTGCGAAAGTTCTGTCTTTCATATTATAATTTGTTTTTGGCGGGTTAAGATGTTATTAAGCGGCAGACAGATATAGTGAGTCTATAATCAAGACGATGATTTACTCAGCAAATCAGAATATCTTTCATAGAGCCTTTGTTGAGAGCGGAAGGGTTCATTTTCATCTGTCGATTGAATTTTCAGGGAGCCTTTGCCGTCTACTATTCTTGCTTTCACATTGTCGCGCAAAGCGAAACCTATAGTGTTTATCACGTCTTGTTTTGCCTCCGGATCAAGCACAGGGGCGACAACCTCTACGCGGTTGTCGAGATTGCGCGGCATCCAGTCGGCAGAGCCGATAAACACTTTGTCTTCGCCATTGGCGTGGAAATGGAATAGGCGCGAATGCTCAAGATAGCGGTCGATTATTCCGCTTGCCTTTATGTTTTCGCTCACGTCTTTTACTCCTGTCACCAGCGAGCAGTTGCCTCTTACAGAGATTCTGACGTCAACTCCGGCTTTTGAAGCCTCATAAAGGCGTGCCACCATTTCTTCATCTGTGATATGATTGATTTTTATATGAATAAATGCCGGTTTCCCGTTTTTGGAATTTTTAATTTCATCATCGATGAGACGTTTGAAACAATTCCGCATATGGTTTGGCGACACAAGAAGATTCATGTATTTCACAGGCTTATACGGACGCTTTATAAAATTGAACACCTCCGCCACATCTTTTGTTATGGCCGGGTTGGCTGTCATTATGAAATAGTCGGTATACACCTTGGCATTACCTTCGTGGAAATTCCCGGTTCCGACTATGGCAATGTTTTTGAGGTTTTTCATTCCGATCAGTGCAATTTTTGAGTGCACTTTCAATCCCTCCACTCCAAACACTACATTGATTCCTGCATCTTGCATTTTTCGAGCCCAATGAATATTGCTTGATTCGTCGAATCTGGCCAGAAGTTCCACAACTGCCGTGACCTTCTTTCCATTTCTTGCGGCTGATATAAGGGCCTCTATTATTTTTGAATCACGTGCTACACGGTAAAGCGTGATTTTTATGCTTTTAACATTTTTAGACACCGCCGCCTCTTGAAGAAGTCTCACCACATAGTCAAATGTGTGATATGGCACATGAACGAACCGGTCTTTCTCCTCCACAAGTTTCAGCAGGCTTTCAGAAGATTTTAGCTCCGGTTTCACGAGCGGTTTCCATTTCGGATATTTGAGGTCGGTGCGACCGAGTGTGGGGAAAGACATGAAATCCTTATGGTTATGATATCGCCCCGAAGGTTTTACTGTGTCGAGTTTGTCAAGACGAAGTTTCTTCATAATCATTGAGAGGAACTGTTCCGGCATTTTCTCGTCATAAATCACACGCAGGGTTGCTCCTTTCTTTCTGCTTCTTACAGCTTTTGCAATTTTTTCGAGAGGGCCGACATGAAGGTCATTGTCGATTTCCATCTCGGCATCTTTTGTGAACTTAAAAGAATATGCCTCTATGCGGTCGAAGCCCATGCCTGAGAAAATCATTGGCAGTGCAAGGCGTACGGCATCGTCAAGATACATCACACATTCTTTCCCGTTTTCAGCGGGAAGTGTTATGAATCTGCCGCATTTTTCAACAGGCAGCTGAATAATGGCGTGTTCCGCTTTTTTTTCATTTCCTGACAATTCTATGGCCAGATAAATGCGGTCGTCGCTTTCGCGGGAGAATTCAGCGAGCTTGTCAAGCCATTGCGGAGATATGAACCCTGATATTTCTTCGCGGAACAGGCATTTCACATAATGTTTCTGTTCTTCAGATAACTGGGTTTCATTCAGTATTAATATATTGTTGTCGGCGAGAATTTTTTCAACGTCAGCGATTGATTTGCCGTATTCTTTTGTGAATACGCTGTCGATTTCTGTGATTTCAGAAAACAGCTGGCGTGCCTTGTTGCGCTCATGCGACAAATTTTTGCCCGGCATCATTGCGATTCGGGATATAGTGGCCATTCTCACTCTGAAAAACTCGTCGAGATTGTTGGAATATATCCCAAGAAACGACAATCTTTCGAGCGGCGGCACTTCGGGGCGCATCGCCTCCTGAAGGATTCGATGGTTAAAATACATCCAGCTTACGTCACGGTTAACGTAGGGGAATGAATAGTTTGCGGAATCAGACATAACATAAATCATTTACTCAATTCAACAACCGCCACGCTATGTAGGTTGACTCATTCCCTCAAAATTTTTTATTCGGGATGATAGATGCTCAGTGTGTGTTAATGATTTATATTGTAGACAATGAATGTTTAGTCATGTTTGATCACATAAATTCAGGACATTGCTTCAAGATTGCGTTGCAGGGCTTTGCCGCAATAAGAAATAAGAGGCGATTCTGAGGATAGCAATCTGGTTAAAAGTGATTCGGCAAAGTGGAGACGGCGGAGCAGGCGGAAGCAAAGGATGTCGGCCTCTTCCGCTGTCTGAACTGTGGATGCAATGTTTAAGGCTTTTTCCTGTGTCATGTTTTCTGTGTCATACAAGTAGCAGGCAAGTAGCCGGGACTCTCTGACTCCGGAATCTTTCCATAGAGAGTCGGCAAGTTCGTCAGACGCTCCATATTCTCTTGCTATCGCAGCAATCTGAGGGAGCTGGAGCCCAAAAATTATGTTGTATGGCATTCCTGCCTTGCGCAGTGTGTCAGACACAATGCCGTTGCGGTAGGCCATGAAGTTATGTTTGATTTGTTTGATGCTGTCGTTTATACGGTTGTTATCCATGTCGATGAAAGGCTTGTGTGGAATTATTATAAATGGGAGAGATTTGTAGTCAGGACAAAATTAGTTAAAAAGGGGAGAGGTTCAAAATTTTATTCCTAATTTTGTGTCGTAAAATCACAACAGACAATAGGATTATGAATATCATTTGCCTTGACGCGGAATTCGCCGACAATGAAGAACTTCTTGAGCTTTCAGTGTTTAATCTTGAAGGAGAGGAAGTTTACCACAGTTATTATCGTCCCGAAAAGATTGAAACGTGGAGGACAGACATTCATCATATCACTCCCGGGATGGTTGCGGAAGAAAAACCGTTTTCCTCGAAACTTGATGAGGTTCAGAGAATGTTGGACACAGCATTTGCAGTGACCGGTTTTGCGGTCGATAACGACTTGCGTGTTCTAAGCCGTTCCGGAATAGCCGTTCTTCAGGATAAGCGAGTGATTGATGTTAAGGACATGTTCTGGTATATGAAAGGTGATGAATCAGGCATGAGCCCATTCAGTGTGCCGTCGTTGATAGTTTGCGCAAACGCACTTGGCCTCGAATTTGGAGAAGTGGAGGCTCATTCGGCAAGCGCTGACACAGAGGCCACATTGAAATGTTTTAACTTGCTGTTTCAGGAGTTTTGCAAAGCAGAAAACAATGGGGAGGCCGAAGAAGGTGCAATCGACAAATTTATTGACAGGATCTCCGGCAAGAAGGAAAAGTTTATAGAGGATTCTGCGCGAGGATTTGTAAAGGTTATCAAAGCCGGCGACAATTATAAGTTGAAATATGGACGCCAGCAGGAAAGCGATGTTCGCGGGCTTGTGATGGAAGTGGAAGTCTCCGACCGCTATAAGGCCGAATATGAGTTGCGTAAACTTTTAAAAAAGAAAGAGGTGCCTGACAAGCATAGCGTCTATAAACTAAGCTCCAAACAATTGGAGGATATTCGCAACTATAGCAACAAATATGACGCTGAAGAATCGGCATGGTGTAAAAAGATTGTGCGCAATCTTGGCCGTCTCACTCTTTGATTAATGTCACGGCTCTTTCATTTAAGCACAAAATAACGACAAAAGCCCCCTTACCCGATTCAGTACGAATCGGGTAAATTT
>VSPM01000059.1 GCA_009775365.1 Muribaculaceae bacterium | reverse complement strand
ACAAAGATATAAATAAAAAACAAACTGTGCAACAATTCGTTAAATTATTTTTTCTGCCTAAAGTGACAAACTCCCGCCGATTCGTACTGAATCGGGTAAGGGGGCTTTTGTCGTTATTTTGTGCTTAAATGAAAGAGCCGTGTGCTACAATAATTCGTTTTCAATGAGGGATGCGACCAAACATGAACTAAAATTTGTGGGATTTAGGTTTTTTCACTAATTTTGCCATCATATAACATCAACCATTTCCGATGAATTATACCGTCATTGACTTCATCAGTCTCCTCGGTGCTGTCTGCCTCTTCCTCTACGGCATGAAAGTGATGAGCGAGGGGCTTCAGAAAGTAGCGGGCGACCGCCTCCGCAACATCCTCGGCATCATGACCAAAAACCGTGTGGCCGGCGTGCTCACGGGAATTGCCATCACTGCATTGATTCAAAGTTCGAGTGCTTCTACCGTGATGGTGGTGAGTTTCGTCAACGCCGGCCTGATGAGTCTCGCCCAATCAATGGCCGTTATTTTCGGCGCCAACGTCGGCACCACCGTAACCACCTGGATCATCTCCGCATTTTCTTTCGAAGTCAGCATATCAGACTATAGCATCCTGCTCCTTGCCGTCGGAGTGCCCATGCTGTTTATGAAGAAAAGCGCCTACAAATCGCTGGGTGAGTTCCTGATAGGCTTCTGCTTCCTCTTCATGGGACTCGACCTCATCAGCAAATACGTGCCCGACCTGCAGGCCAATCCGGAGATGCTGCAGTTTGTCACCAACTACACAACTCTCGGCTCCGGCTCAGTGCTCATATTCTTCGGCATCGGCATAGTGCTCACAATGGTGGCACAAAGTTCGGCCGCGACATTTGCAATCACCCTTATCATGTGCTCGCAAGGATGGATCAACTTCGAGCTCGGATGCGCAATAATTCTCGGCGGAAACATCGGAACAACCATCACCCCTATCCTCGCCTCTCTGAGCGGCAATCTTGCCGCCAAGCGCACAGCAATGGGCCACGTCCTTTTCAACGTGATCGGCTCGATAATCGTGCTTTGCATATTCCATCCGTTCATGAACCTTGTGGCCGACATAACTCAGGTGTGCAACGGCCTTAATCCTCTCGACATCTCAAAGGCAGAAGAAGCCGCCATGGCCGACTCAACCCTGCTGAACCCGCAGGGAGGCCTGACAGCAAAGGCCCAGGCCTCGGTGGCATTCGGCCTGGCGATGTTTCCGACCGTGTTCAACACCTGCAACCTTCTCATCATGATATGGTTCACTAAACTTTATGTAAAGGTGGTGTGCTGGATTATGCCGGCCAAACATAAAGACATGGAAGAGGAGTTCACACTCAAATATATCGGACGCGGAATGCTGTCGGCCTCAGAACTCAACATAACACAGGCTCAAAAAGAGATAGCCGTATATGGCGAAAGGGTGGCTCGCATGTTAAAGATGGCGCAAGACATCATCCATCTGCCGGAAAAAGACACCCGCTACACCGACACCTACAACCGTATGGAGAAATATGAAGAGATTTCCGACCGAATGGAAATTGAAATCGGAAACTTCCTCAACCATGTGGCGGAAGGCAGGCTCAGCCCTGAAGGCAAAATGCGCATTGCAGGAATGCTGCGGGTTATAAGTGAAATCGAATCCATTGCCGACGGATGCTTCAATGTGGCCAAGACAGTGGCACGCCAGCACCTGAACCATGTGAAATTCGACCCTGCGGTAATGAAGGAAATCGACACCATGTACACGCTTGTCGATGCCGCAATGAGCAACATGACTGAGATTCTAAAAGAGATGGAGACTCCTGAAGATGCCAGGATTATACAGGCATATAACAAGGAGCGCGAAATCAACAACCTCCGCAATAGTCTGCGTGACTCCAATATCTTCAACATCAACAACAAGGACTACGGCTATCAGGAGGGAATCTTCTTTATGGACCTGATTTCGGAAGCGGAAAAACTCGGCGACTATATGCTCAATGTGGTGGAAGGAGTGAAACACCAGTTCCGTCCCACAACCGACAATTAAACACTGCTGCCCATACCCTTTTATATTCACAAAAATATATGGCAAGCCTATTCCCCGCCCCCTATCTTCAGGACAGCTCGACCTGTAGCATAGGTTCGCAAAACTTCACTCAAGGAATAAATTCCATACCAACATAAGTAAAAAACCAAACAGTAAGAGATATGAAATCACATCGCTATTGCGTAATAATGTGCGGAGGCGTAGGCTCCAGATTCTGGCCTTTCAGCCGTAACGACCGCCCTAAGCAGTTTCTTGACTTTTTCGGCACAGGCAAAAGCCTCCTGCAACTCACTGTTGACCGCATAAGTCCTATTGTAGACCCCGAAAACATCATACTCGTCACCAACCGCCAGTATGCCGACATCATCCGCGAACAGCTGCCTCAGGTGAGCGAGTCAAACATACTCCTTGAGCCGGCACGCCGCAACACTGCCCCTTGCATCTGCTGGGCCGCCCACCACATATATGCCATAGACCCTAAAGCCTCTATCGTCACTCTCCCGTCTGACCATCTCGTGCTTAAAGAGAGAGCCTTCCAGGACGCAATAGAGGAGGGACTGAATTTTGTGGAGAACGGAAACCGTCTCCTCACACTCGGAATCCAGCCTACGGGCCCAAACACCGGCTACGGCTATATCCAGCAAGGCGTGGCCTGCACCGACCAGCCAGGATTCAGCAAAGTGAAATCATTCACTGAAAAACCGAACCTGGAGATGGCCGAGATGTTCCTGTCGAGCGGAGAGTTTTTCTGGAACGCCGGAATCTTTCTCTGGACTGCTGAAAACATTCTGAAAGCATTCGATAAATATGACCCTGAGACCGCACAGCTTTTCAACACGACCGAAAAGGTGTATGGCACCCCCTTCGAACCCGGATTTATCGACAACATATTCCCTAACGCCCCTGCAATCTCAATCGACTATGCCATCATGGAAAAGGCCGACAACGTTTTCGTGAAAACTGTCGACCTCGGATGGAGCGACCTCGGCACTTGGAACGCCCTTTACGATGCCTCTCCCAAAAACGCCGAAGGGAATGTCACTCAGAATTGCAAAGTGCTCGCAACTGATTGCGCAGACTCAATGTTTGCCGTTAACGGCGATAAAATAATCGTGGCCTCCGGGCTTAAAGATTATATTGTGGCCGACAATGGCAACGCCCTCCTGATTTATCCGAAACGCGACGAACAAAAGATTCGCCAGATTGTGAACGAAGTCAAGAGCAGATTCGGAGAAGATTATGTGTGATTGCAATCGCCTGCGGCAAGATTCCTCATGTGCCTCCACATACAGGCGTCATGACTGCTATTAGCCAGGGAACATCAGTGATAATCTCGACGACACAATAACCCAATTGCTTCAAAAAAGTAAGCACGTCAACACTTTTTCCAATCTTCATAAGTAAACAATCCAAAATCTCGAAAAAACAGGACAACCGTTTGTTGTCCTGTTTTTTTTTATTATATTTGCAGCATCTATAGCAGTTATATAAAACTTATCTGAACAACTAATTTGTTTAACAGGGAAATGAAACGCGATCTATTCAGAAGATATGTGTGGCTTGTTGACATTGTTCGACACGCTAAGAAGATACAGTTCGAGGAAATTGCAGATTGCTGGATGGAGTCTGCTCTTAACGACGACCATTCTCCGCTCGCACTCCGCACATTCCACAACCACCGACATGCCATAGAAGACCTTTTCGGCATCAAAATCACCTGCGACCGAGGAGACCACAACCGATATTACATCCAGGACAATCAACACAACGAGACAAATCTCAAACTCTGGATGCTGCAGACCCTGGGATATTCCGACATTGAGGAAGCTATCGGAGATATATCCAGAAGCATGATTCTTAATGAATGCCCTGACAACAAATTCGGCCTGCACGTGATCATTGAGGCAATCAGGCATAACAAACTTCTTAAAGTGGTATATTCAGTGCCCACATCCGACAATAAGATATCACTGTCGATTGCCCCTTATTGCATTAGATGCTGGCAAGGGAGATGGGTGCTGAGCGGCGTAGACTCAGAAACAGGGATTGCCCATTCTTTCTATCTCGACCGGCTGAGGCATATCTCTATCACCGACACGGACTATACCCTTCCCGAAGGGTTCGACGCAGAGAAATGGCTTAACGGCTCTATCGGGTCGGATATAAACCCTAAAGCCAAACCTGAGATTGTAAGGCTTAAAATATCGGGCGACACTCGCGACAAGGTGCGCACTCTCCCTTTGCACACCACTCAGAAGGAAGTGCTGACAAACTCTGAATTCTCAGTGTTTGAATATTGCATATTGCCCGGAAAAGACTTCATCAGGACAGTGTTGTCTCACGGCACTGATAATGAGGTCATATATCCTCCTCATCTTAGGGAAGAGATCGGCGCAAAACTAAAATCCATTGCCGAAAAATATTCATCCGAGTCTGGGCATGAATATTCTCATCTTGTCTGACTGCCACTCAACGTCGGGCCATAGCCCGAACATGAAGCAGGCAACAATCATCAACCTGCCGTTTTTTCTTGCCTCTTATAAAATAATATACTACTTTTGCGTATGATTTCAATTATACGCATTTTTTTATTTATCACCATCTTCCTGCTCGCAGGATGCACAAAAAATGAGTTCAGGCTTGAATTCGATATCGATGACAAACTGAACGCTAATTATAAAATATCGTATTATGCCTCCGACAAACGCGGAGGAATAATGATAGAAAGCGTTGCACCGATAGCCAATGGGAAAGCATCGGTCAAGGGGATAACCCGCAACCCTGCTCTCGTCTACGTGTTTAATAATTCCTCCGAACCTGCGGCTGTGATATATGTGGAACGAGGAGAGACCGTAATGATAACCGGATCCGGGAGCAATCCTGCTCAATGGACTGTAGGAGGAAATGAAATTAATGCCGAGTGGAGCAAATGGAGAAACAGCAATGCAGAAATCATCGCATCCGGAAAGCCCGCTGAGATAAACAAGGCTGTGGAAAAATTTGTTGACAGCCACACGTCTGACCCCTTGTCAACACTGCTTATGCTCACATCATTCTCCCGCAGAGATAACGAACAGCTGTTTCTCGACCTCTGGAGAAAACTCGACAAGAATGCACGCGACGTAAAATGGATAGAACTTGCGGCAAGAGCGGAACAGACAGAGCCGTATGCCATCGCTCCCGGCCCGCTACGCTCAATGGCTTTGAGGTCGCTCCATAATGGAGTTGACACAATTCGCCCTTCTTCGGCTAAAGGCACACTGCTGTTTTTCTGGAACTCCGGCCAGTCTTCACGCAAAGAGGCAATCGACTCCCTGAGAAAACTCGCAAAAGAGTATCCCGACTCTGCAAGCCGAATAATTGCCGACATATGTCTTGAGGCTGATTCTATTTCATGGAAATCTCCTTTGCGATCCGATTCGTTGAAGAATGTGGCAAGAATGTGGGTGCCTGCCGGAATGTCCGACCGCAGAATGATGACTCTCGGTGTAAAGCGTTCGCCATTCTTCATAGTGACCAACCGAAAAGGGGACCAGAAATATAGAGGCTCAGAAATATCAGAGGCATTCTCCGCTTTCCGCACTATTGTGAAGTCCGACACAGTCAAAGCCGGACGATAATTCTCATTCAACTTTCTTACACTTAATATTCTCACGCAATGCTGACAAAAGTCTACACCGCATCTATACAAGGCATCGATGCATTTCCTGTCACCATAGAAACCGACGGCGGCGCCGGCGCAGTGTTCAGCATTGTCGGCCTCCCCGACACTGCCGTGAGGGAGAGCCACCAGAGAATGGTTTCTGCAATAAACCACAGTGGCGTAAAATTTCCGCGCAAAGGCACCACTATCAATCTTGCTCCCGCCGACATCAAAAAAGAGGGTGCCGCATTCGACCTCCCGATGGCCATCGGCGTGCTCTCCGCCCATTCCCTTATTCCGGCCGACAATCTGCAAGATTACATGATTATGGGGGAGTTATCGCTCGATGGATCTGTACTTCCCGTCAAAGGTGCGCTGCCGATGGCGGTAAAGGCAAGGGAAATGGGGTTCAAACGCCTCATAGTGCCTGAGGGGAACGTCACTGAAGCCGGAGTGGTAAACAAAATTGAAGTTTTCGGAGTCAAAACACTCGGCGAAGCCGTGGCTCTGATTTCCAATGCGTCAGACCTACAGCCGGTGAAAATTAACACACGCGAAATATTCGCTGCAGAAGCCGCTTCTTTCGACTTCGATTTTTCTGAAGTGAAAGGCCAGGAAACCGTGAAAAGAGCTTTCGAAGTGGCATGTGCCGGCGGCCATAACATTCTTCTGATAGGCCCCCCGGGGGCAGGAAAGTCGATGATGGCAAAACGCCTCCCATCGATACTTCCTCCATTAAGCCTCGGCGAAGCGTTGGAAACCACAAAAATACACTCCGTAGCCGGGAAACTTGCCAGAGGCTCCATGCTCATGACACGTCGCCCCTTCCGCACACCTCATCACACTGTTTCTACCGTAGCGCTCGTAGGCGGCGGAGCCAACCCGATGCCGGGTGAAATATCACTTGCCCACAATGGAGTTCTGTTTCTCGACGAATTCCCTGAATTCCCACGACAAGCGCTTGAGGTGCTTCGCCAGCCAATAGAGGACCGCGTGATAACCGTAGCCAGGGCTAAATACACTGTTGACTATCCCGCATCATTCATGCTCGTGGCCTCTATGAATCCCTGCCCGTGCGGTTATTACGGCCACCCCACCAAACCGTGCACATGTTCTCCCGGTGCCGTGGCTCGCTATATGAACCGAATATCCGGGCCTCTCCTCGACCGCATCGACCTGCAAGTGGAGATACAGCCCGTAAGTTTCGACGATATGGCTAACACAGCCCCGGCCGAAAGCAGCGAAGACATCAGAAAAAGAGTGATTGACGCTCGCGCAGTGCAACAACTACGTTTTCAGAACGAAAAAGGGATATACTGCAACGCTCAGATGAACTCCCGACTGCTCCACAAATACGCCTGGCCCGACGAGGCTGGACTCGCAAAGCTAAAAGACCGCATGACAAAACTCAACATGAGCGCACGAGCCTTCGACCGCATTCTGCGCGTGGCCCGCACCATTGCCGACCTTGACCGCTCAGACCGAGTGCTCGTGAGCCACATAGCCGAAGCAATCGGCTACCGCTCCCTTGACCGCGCCAACTACGGAACCGCCTTCTGAAATGGCTGCTTCTGAATGGCTCCCTCTGAAAAACAATTCTTTCGGTCTTGATTAATCAAGCGAAGCCGGTTTGTCGAAGGTGAAATAACCAGTAAAACCAAAAAATCATGAAATCAGCTCAAGAAGTCCTGCCTCTCAAAGAATCCGGAGAGCACTCCTATCATCGGCGTTCTTTCTATCACGACTATCACAACCCTTTTATCTATCATATCATCCTAAAAAAGAAAAAAGATTGCGAAGACTTTGGCAGCATTACAGGGAATGCCAGAATCGCTTATGGCAACCACGGTTGTGCAGCAATCAAGGAATCCCCGTTAGGCAGAACAATCGCAAAAATGATTTTACGGCTCCCTTACGACTATCCAATACTGAAACTTCACCAATTTTGCGTGATGCCTGACCATCTGCATCTGCTCTTGCAAGTCTTATTCCGTTCTGACAATCATATGGATTATTATATCTTTCATCTAAAAGAAAGAATAGCAAAAAGATATTCCGACCTGACAGGGAGAACAATCTATGCAGATGACATTTTTGAAAAAGGATATTGCGACAAGCCCCTATATGATGACCGCAGCCTCGACGGTTGGTACAGATATATCCGTGAGAATCCTCACCGGCTTGCCATGCGAAAGCAATATCCCCGGTTCTTCCAATGCAAGCGCAATCTAAAAATTGGCGATCATGAATGCCAGGCATATGGCAATCTTTTTCTATTGCGTAATCCCGACAAGACGGCAGTGAAAATAAGCCGCAAATTTTCAGAAGAAGAAAAAGAGAAAAAGAGAGCTCTCTGGATTGAGAGCGCATCAAGAGGCACTGTAATCGTCTCCCCCTTCATATCTCCAACTGAAAAAGCCATACGCTCTGAAATTGAATCTCTCGACGCCAACATAATTCTTATCACCCACGAAGCCTTCCCGGAGCGATTCAAACCGGCAAAGCATGATTTCGACCTATGCTCCGAAGGCCATCTCCTCAACATTTCCCTCAACATGCCAAAGGGCACCGCACTCACCCGCGACATCTGTCTGACAATGAATTCCCTTGCATCCGAAATCTCAAATAATAAAGCTCCCCTTGCCTAACAGTAACAGCGCAATGCCGGCTTGCAAAAGCGCAATGCCGGTTTGCAAAAGCGCAATGCCGGTTTGTCGAAGGTGCGGCCCAACTACGAAGCCGCCGGCCTCAGCCGGCACACTTGGCCATGCACTCCTAATATCCAACCTGACAAAAGTATATTTAAAGCATAAATTGAGTATAAATCAAACACAAATACGTTTCTAACAAATTTTTCGCATCAACCGGTGTTTTTTCACATTTATTGTTTTAGAGAGAAAAAGAATTTATTAACTTTGCGCCAGTTTAAATAGCAGATTGCTCTGTTAAACCTTACCTAAATCGAATCCAAAACATGCTACAGTCTACAAATGTAAAGACTATCGAGAATGTTGTAATACGCTTCTCCGGCGACTCCGGCGACGGCATGCAGCTTGCTGGCAACATTTTCTCCAACGTCTCAGCCGGCGAAGGAAACCTTATCTCCACCTTCCCCGACTACCCAGCCGAAATCCGAGCCCCGCAGGGTTCTCTCAGCGGCGTTTCAGGCTATCAAGTGAGCGTAGGTAAAAATGTCCACACTCCCGGCGACAGCGCCGACGTTCTTGTGGCAATGAACCCTGCCGCTCTAAAGACTAACCTCCAGTATCTTAAAAAAGGTGGAATCATCATTTGCGATGTCGATTCTTTCACTCCCGCAAACTTGAAAAAAGCCCTCTACCAGACTGAAGACCCTGTGACGGAACTCGGCATTGACCCGCAGAAAATCATGCTTGTGCCGATGACTACGCTGTTGAAAAACACCCTCGCCGATTCAGGCATGGACACAAAGGCAATCATGAAGTGTAAAAACATGCTTGCCCTCGGTCTTGTTTGCTGGCTCTTCGACCGCCCTGTCGACAAGGTGCTTTCAAAACTCAAAGCCAAATTTGCAAAGAAACCTGCAATATATGAAGCCAATGAGAAAGTGATCCGCGCAGGATGGGACTATGGCCACAACACTCATGCCTCTATGTCGACATATCGCATTGAGACTGAAGCCGCAATCCCCGGCACATACACCGACATCAACGGCAACACCGCAACCGCCTGGGGCCTCATCATGGCATCCGAAAAGAGCGGCCGCCCATTGTTCCTCGGCTCATACCCCATCACCCCTGCCACCGACATTCTCCATGAACTGGCAAAACGCAAAGACCTTGGCGTTAAGGCTTGCCAGATGGAAGACGAGATCGCCGGCGTTTGCTCCGCAATAGGCGCGTCTTACGGCGGACACCTTGCCGTGACAACCACTTCCGGCCCGGGTCTCGCCCTCAAGAGCGAAGGCATCGGACTTGCCGTAATGGCCGAGCTCCCGCTCGTGGTGATCGACGTGCAGCGTGGCGGCCCGTCAACCGGCCTTCCCACCAAAACTGAACAGACCGACCTCATGCAGGCTCTCTATGGCCGCAACGGCGAAAGCCCGCTTTGCGTGGTTGCCGCCGCAAGCCCCACAGACTGCTTCACAATGGCATTCGAGGCCGCTCGCATCGCCATAGAGCACATGACTCCCGTTATTCTTCTCACCGACGCATTCATAGCCAACGGCTCTTCCGCCTGGAGAATTCCCGAGGAGAAAGACTTCCCTGAAATCAAGCCAAACTTCGTGTCGCAAGAGCAGCTCGCAAAAGGCTGGAAACCTTTCGACCGTGACGAGGAGACATATGCCCGCTATTGGGCTGTGCCAGGCACAGAGGGAGGGATGCACCGCGTGGGCGGTCTTGAAAAAGACTTCAACACCTCTGTAATTTCTACCGACGGCCCGAACCACGAACGCATGGTCAACGTGCGCCGCGAAAAAATCGCACGCATCGCCAACGACATCCCCGAGCTCAAGCTCCAAGGGAATGCCGAGGCCGACACTGTGCTCGTTGGATGGGGCGGAACTTACGGCCATGTGCTTACCGCCGCCAACCGTCTTAACGCCGAAGGCACTCCTGTGGCTCTCGCTCATTTCCGCTACATCAACCCGCTCCCAAAAAACGCTATCGACGAGTTCAAGAAATTCAAGAGAATCATCGTGGCAGAGCTTAACACCGGCATGTTTGCCGACTATCTGCAGCAGCACATCCCGGGCAAAGAGATTCTCCGCATCAACAAAGTGGAAGGACAGCCCTTCCTCGTGCAGGAGATTATAGATGGAGTTAAAAAACACATAGCAGAAGCATAACCTTATGGAAGAGAACATGACAAAGACTTTCGCGGCAGGCGATTTCAAGAATGAACAGACAGCCCGCTGGTGCCCCGGATGCGGCGACCACGCCATCCTCAATGTGCTCCACAAGGCTATGGCTGAAGTAGGTGTGGCCCCTAAAGACACTGCCGTCATATCAGGCATCGGCTGCTCTTCTCGCCTCCCTTATTACATGAACACCTACGGCATGCACACCATCCATGGTCGTGCGGCCGCCATCGCCACAGGACTCAAGACCGCCCGTCCTGACCTCACAGTGTGGCAGGTGTCGGGCGACGGCGACGGCCTCGCCATCGGCGGCAACCATTTCATACATGCCCTCCGCCGCAACATCGACATCAACATCCTCCTTTTCAACAATAAGATATACGGCCTCACCAAGGGGCAGTACTCCCCCACATCCGATCGCGGATTCGTATCGAAATCATCTCCCTACGGCACGACAGAAGACCCCTTCATCCCGGCTGAGCTCGTGTTTGGCGCCCGTGGCAAGTTCTTCGCCCGTGGCTTCGACATCTCTCTCGACACCACGAAGGAGATTATGGTGGCAGCGGCTCGCCACAAAGGCACAGCCGTTGTGGAAGTGCTGCAGAACTGTGTGATATTCAACCAAGGCATCCACACATGGCTCTCCGACAAAGAGGTGCGTGAAGAGCGCACAATCCATCTGCGCCACGGAGAGAAGATGCTGTTCGGAAAGGATAACGCAAAAGGGCTTGTACGCGACGGCTTCAACCTCAAAGCCGTGACAGTCGGAGAGGACGGCTACACCATCGACGACGTGCTCGTGCACGACGCGCACACAGCCGACGACACCCTCCACCGTCAGCTCGCCCTCATGGACGGACACGAGCTTCCGTTGGCCATAGGCGTGATACGCGATGTGGAGGCGCCATCCTACGAAGCCGACGTGGAGGCTCAGGTGCAGACCGTGAAAGCCAAGAAAGGGTTCACTTCACTGCGTGACATGATCATCAAGACGGCAGAGACCTGGACAGTCTGAAAACAGGAAGATACGGAATCTGGAATCCACTCAACTTTGGAATCCGGCATTAATCAGTACGGCTCCGCGCATTGACAGCGCGGAGCCGTACTGATTATATTCCATTGGCAATACTCACAAAGATAATCCAACAATTGCCGGCCGCGTCTCACTCCTGTATCTCTTTGCCATATGTACAGCGGTGTCCGGATTCAAAACATTACCATTGTAAGACAACTGGGAATCAACCACATAACATTTTCGAACAAAATTCGAACAAAATTTTTATGTGATTCATATGGCAATACATTAACTTTGCGTAAACCTAATATCAATACAAACATAAAAACGAATAATGGTTTATTTTGTCGTTTCTGATATATGGGTAGATTATACAACATTATTATCTAAAAATCAAATATATGAGAAATTTTAAAATTTACATTTGCATGCTACTATCGATTGTCATTGGAGGATGCTCCAACAATCAGGATGTAGAGCCTACAGCAAAATCCATTCGATCGATAGATGATTTTGCATGGTTAGGTACATTACATAACAGTTTTCTGGATAGCGTGTCAAGAGATGGACATGAAGAAGGGACACGTACCGGACATACTCAAATTGACTGGGAACAAGTTCATATCCAACAAGTAGCTCAGGCTCAATCCTTAAATATTGAACCTGTATACAAAGATATTTTGGTCAACTCTATTTGCGATACAAAAGAATTTTATGATACAGACAAATTATACGTGTCTGCATTTCCTAATGGAAATCTAAGCGAGATTTCCGCTCAGTTTGGCAGGTTGTTTCATTTGCAAGTTATTGATAATTTTGAGTTATCAATACTAAATGAGCTTGCAACCGACACAAAAAAGAATATGGATGGAGTGATTACAAACGCTCAATTGACTGAAACTGTTGATAGGTTATGCTTATTGTGGAATAACAAATATGGTTTGTCTATAAAAAAAGATGGATTATATTCTGGTTATATCCTTTCTATAGCAAAGGCCTCAATGGAATGGTGGAATGATGAGGACATACCTACACGGGCTGCTACAGAAGTGATTGGGGCAGATGTTGCCGGAGCTATTGTTGGAGCGGCATCTTCCGCTATAATACAGTACTCTACGACTGGTAAAGTTGATGCCAAGGCTGTAGGCTATAGTGCATTAGGAGGTGCAATTACCGGATCTACCGGTATTGTGGGGAAGGTTGGCAAGTTGATTACAAAATTTATTTTTGGTTGAATTTGACAAACTATAATGATACAAAAATGGGAGAATCCTGTAACTTTTGGGATTCTCCCCAAAATAGACTTCTATGAGAGAGTTGATTCATAATTGCTTTGCGATAATCGGCGCATCAAATGTTTTGTATACGTTGATTATGATTGTTCTTAAACTTATAGTCAAACATAAAAATAAACAATCAAAATCATGAATGAGACGATTAATACAATTATAGAGATTGTGGTGGCTTCATGTTGCGGAGGTTACTACGGGCCTAAAATCTTCAGATATATTTTAAATAATCTGATCAACAAGAAATGACAGGTCTTGAGGAATTGTTATAGAATATGGCAAGAAAAATAGTCATAAAGTAATAACGTTGCCTTGCCTCTGTCTATATTGCCCTTATAATTGTGTCAATAGCCTTGGTCTCAAATCCATTTCCCAATAGCTTTGCACATAATCCCTTTCTTCGATAAGAAATAGTAGATTTGGTTCTCCCAATCAGAACGGACAGTTGGGTAGTAGTAAAACCGGACTTTATGAGCAACGCCAAATGGTAATCTTCTTCCGAACACCCTCCGGTCAAGAGTTGTAGTCTTATTTTGAATTCTTTTGAACTCTCTACTACTGCAACTTCCAAATCATTCCAGACAGGATTGGTTTCGGATATTGGTTTGTTGTTTTTAAGATACTCAAGAATTTGCTCATATGCATGGGAACAAGTGATTACAGTTGACACCGGGGCTGGATTCAACGAAGAATTAAATAATGCAATAAGTTCCTTTCTTAGTTTTTCCCTAAGCATACATTCATTTTTACCAAGATATTTTATACTTGTGTTTAAGTTTTCTCTTTTATTAGAAGAAAGGGCCGACCGGTCGAATTGATTGTTTTCACAAATATCATTTTCATTGATTGAAAAACCATTCTCAGTGTCAGATGCCATTTGTTCGTCTGATAATGACTTGCGCAATTGCATTATATCCGAAAGAGACTCACGCATAAGAACAATCCTTGATTGGTATAACAGAATCTTCTTAAACAGATTTTTGCTTACCAGCAAGAGGGTTAGTACAGAAAATCCGGCAATCCAATCCTTTAACATTCTTTCGGTTTTCATTGTCTTATTTTTTTCTTCTTCATAAATCCAATAGTCATAATTAGACTTTAGGAGTCTTCGTATTTTTAATTCGTTTTCAGACACAGATAATTCAAGCGTGTTTTTATATTCCCCCAAAAAATAATTTAATGAATCAAGTGGGACCATATTCCTTAACTCAGAAGACAACAAAATTCCATATCCGGCTTTACGGTTGCCTATGCCGGAGCTTGTGGCAAGTTCATGTGCAATCAAGTATGCAGTATCCAATACATTTGATTCAATATATATATCGGCAACTCGAGGAGTGATAAAATACGGCCGACGACCTGCTTCTGAAACAGAGTGCAAGATGCCAAGCGCCGCATCAGCGTCTCCTATCCTGTTCGCCAAAACAGACAAACTTACCAGCATTGCGGCAGAATCCGGATGGGCGATTTGTCGTGTCAATGCTATTGATTTTTTAATCGCGCTTTCAGCAGAATCATAGTTCTTCAGGCCGGCATATGCCTCTCCCAACAAGTTATTGCAATAGGCCATGTCTAATGTGTCAGCATATAATCTGTTGTTTTCGACAGCCTCCTTCAAATAGGAGACCGCATAGTCAAAGAGTTCCATTCGGTTAAACAACGTTCCCATCTGAATCAGTATATTGCAGCGAAGCCGCTGATTAGAATTGTCGTCAGAAAGGATGCTTAATGCCTCTTGGAAGTATTTAACAGCACTCATATAGTCTTCAAGGTCAGAATAGACGCGCCCTCCGTAGAATAAGACTTCCGGATAAATTATATCTTCCGACTTAATTTTATAATAGTCTATGACATCCAGAATTAAACTGTCTGACATATGGGTTATGCCTGCTTTGTCTTTGGCTTTTATTGTTAGGAAATCATATAAATGTCTATCTGAATCATTCAGGGCATCAGAATTGATGGCATCTAAGTCGGCCAACGCTTCTTTGGGACTGACTGAAATATTCTCCGCAATTTTTATAAGCCTCGGGTCATTATCTTGCCTTCCGCAGGAGACAATAAAAAAAATGAAAATAGCAAATAGCCTGTAGCTCATGACAGTCAGATGTTATCGTTAATAATTTTTATAAAATTATAGAATTTTATTGACAATAGCAAATGAAACATAAACTATTTAAGAACGATTGGCAATGTCCTCCTGATTATTGCCGCCTGCGTATCACCCCTGTCTCTTTGCCATATGGACAGAGGTATCCGGATTCAACATATGATTCAGTTCCGCTATGCCTGACAGTCTCCGTCAGCTATAAAGTTTCTGTCAACGACAAGTTAAAAATTGCACAGAAAGCAGATTTCCGTGCAATTTTTAGTGAAAAATTTCCTCAATTGGATTTTTTTCACTTACTTTGCAGTCTGAAATTACAAAAAATCATTTTTTAATCAATCAATTTAGAAAATTATGGCAGATATAGCATCAAGAGTAAAAGCTATCATCGTTGACAAACTCACAGTAGATGAAAACGAAGTTACTCCCGCAGCTGAGTTCAGCAAAGACCTCGGCGCTGACTCTCTCGACACTGTAGAGCTCATCATGGAGTTCGAGAAGGAATTCGGCATCACAATTCCTGACGAGGACGCTGAGAAGATCACAACTGTAGGCGACGCTATCACATACATCGAGGAGCACTCGAAATAATCCTAACCCCCAATCCCACACCAGTTTCCCGATATGGAATTAAAAAGAGTTGTAGTAACCGGACTCGGCGCGCTCACTCCTATTGGCAATGACGTCAAGACTACATGGGAAAATGCAGTCAACGGCGTAAGCGGAGCGGGGCCCATCACGCATTTCGATGCGTCGAAATTCAAGACTCAGTTTGCATGCGAGGTTAAAGACTTCAACCCGGCCGACCACTTCGACCGCAAGAAAGCCCGCACGCTCGACCTCTACGCCATGTATGCCCTTGTGGCTGCCGACGAGGCCATCAACGACGCGAATCTTGAAAACCAGAAACTTAAAAAAAAACGCGTAGGAGTGATTTTCGCTGCCGGAATCGGCGGCCTCCACACTTTTGAGGAAGAGGCCGGATACTATGCCCTCCACGGCGAGGAGCAGGGTCCGAAATACAACCCTTTCTTCATTCCTAAAATGATTGCCGACATAGCCGCAGGACACATCTCCATCGACCATGAGTTCCGCGGTCCCAACTTCGGCACTGTATCGGCCTGCGCATCTTCCAACAACGCGCTCGTCGACGCCTTCAACATCGTGCGCCTCGGCATGGCCGACGCCATTGTTGCCGGCGGTGCTGAAGCCGCAATCTATCCCGCAGGCGTTGGAGGCTTCAACTCCATGAAGGCCCTCTCGACACGCAACGACGATCCGAAAAGCGCATCGCGCCCATTCTCCGGAAGCCGCGACGGCTTTGTAATCGGCGAAGGCGCCGCAGCTCTCGTGCTTGAAGAACTGGAGCACGCTAAAGCTCGCGGAGCACATATCTACGCGGAAGTGGCGGGTGGAGGCATGAGCGCCGACGCCTACCATATCACAGCCACTCATCCCCAGGGACTCGGAGCAAGACTCGTGATGGAAAACGCTCTCAAAGATGCCGAGATGAATCCTGAAGACATTGACTATATCAACCTTCACGGCACATCAACCCCTGTAGGCGACATCAGCGAGGCAAAAGCAATCAAAGAAGTGTTTGGCGACCACGCTTATAAAATCAACCTCAGCTCTACCAAGTCTATGACCGGCCATCTCCTCGGAGCAGCCGGAGCGCTTGAGGCCCTTTTCAGCGTGAAGGCCATAACCGACGGAATCGTGCCCCCCACAATCAACCACGTGGAAGGCGACAACGACCCCGAGGTGGACTATGACCTCAACTTCACCTTCAACAAGGCTCAGAAACGCGACATCAACGCCGTGCTTTCCAACACCTTCGGATTCGGTGGACACAACGCAGCCATCATCTTCAAAAAGTATAAAGAATAATCTTTTTCAAATCTCTTTATATTTAAAAGGTGCTTCTTGCGAAGCACCTTTTTTATTGACATCAACTTACCCGAATCGCCAGATGAACACGGCTCTTTCATTTAAGCACAAAATAACGACAAAAGCCCCCTTACCCGATTCAGTACGAATCGGGTAAATTTG
>VSPM01000058.1 GCA_009775365.1 Muribaculaceae bacterium | reverse complement strand
CAAGGACTTTTACAAATTTAATCGCCTAAAGATTAGATGTTTAACAGCATAAATTCAATTTTTGTCATCTACTGAAATCCCAATGTGGCAATACCGGAAAAGTATACGGTGTAAAGAAAACTGAATCTGAATCCGGAGTTGGAGGCATCATCGGATACGGCGAAGAACAGATAAAACTTGAGCACAACGCCAATTCAGGATACATCCGTTCATCCGGCGCTCACAAGGCTGTTGGCGGAATAGCCGGGTCAATAGGGCAAGACGCATTCAAAAACTACAAGACATCATGCCTTAACATTGAAATCTACCAGTGCGCCAACTCTGGCACTATAGATGCTACCGACAGAGAGCCGAGAGTCGGAGGCATACTCGGATTCATGGAAGAGGGGCCTGATTCTTATCTGAAGGACTGTGTCAACAGAGGAAAAATCCTTAACAAACACAACAGCGACAACGGAGGGATTGTGGGATATGTGGACCACCTTACAAATATATATAATTGTGTGAACCTCGGCAACGTAGAAAACGGCAACGGCACAATCGGCACTCACAAGACAGGCAGCCAGTTCAGTCATGACGGCCTTTATTATATTGAAGACACCGGCAAAGGGTGGCCAAGCGCCACAAAAGTCAGCGAATCGAAGAAAGGAGATAAAAACTCTTACTCGAAACTTGATTTCTCGGGCATATGGGACATATCGGCCGACGGGCCTTTTCTGAAAGACTGCCCTTTCCAGTTTCAATAAAATAAACGGAAACAGCGGCAATAAAAGGATTCCGACATAGAATGATTCTATGTCGGAATCCTTTTATTGCCTGTCGGCAGTTTATACGAATTATCTTACCACTATCTTCAAGGTATCCCCGGCGGCACGAAGCACATACACACCGGGGGATACTGCAAGGCGTTCTCCCTCTTCAAGACTTCCGGCCATACGGCCATCCGCTCCATACACAACCACTCTTGAAGGCGAGGAATCTACCATTATCTCTCCGGCGACAGAGTACGCCCTGAGTAAGCCGGAAAAGATTCCGTCTGAAACGCTCTCTACAGAAGACACATCCATACTGCCTATCACGACATAGCAGTTTGCCGGCACTGTGACTGTCTTTGACGACGCACTGAACGACGGTTCGCTGCCATACGACTTAGACAGAATATGATAAAAACTGTTGTCGCTTTTATCGAAATTTACCATCACTGTCAGCTGATTGTCTACATTGGGATTAACCACAGTGTAAAGCTCGGTTGAGCCATTCTTGGAAACCAGTGTCCGGCCATTGGCCCAGCTGGATGTGCCGCAGTTGATTTCAAATGTGGCATCTTCTGCAAAAAGCTCGCGATTGAGATTGCGGATTCCGATAAGCTCGCAATAACTGTCGTAAAGGCCCTTGCAGGGAGCCTCTTCAAACTGCGCCCAGTTCACAATCTTCGGGTCGGTGTTGTTGCCGCCGTCAGAATTTTTGGTGTTCTGTGAGTTACCTATCTCCGAGAACTGCCATATCATGTGCGCGCCGGGGGCAAGAATCATCTGGGCGGCGGCAGAGCCGAGACGCGCCATCGAAGGCTCAAGCTTACCCTTGATTTCCGCCTCTCCCCACTGGTTCTGCTTATAGGCGAGGCGCTGCTCGTCGTGGCTCTCAAGATACGACACTGTAGAGCCCCACAGTCTGCCGCCATCCTTGGGGGCATAGAACCTGTTCATGTCAGACTCTGACGAATAACCCATAGCAAACTGGCATCCGGCGTTGTTGATGTTGGCCCAGTTGAGCTGGCCTGTGGCGGCCATCTCGTTCTCCTCCTTGGAGCCTGCAAGGTTCTCGTTTATGAAATAAGCGTTGGGGTTAATCTCCTCAACCACCTTCTGCAGCTCCCTCATGCGTGCCACACGCGATGCGTTGTATGAATTGGTGGCATTGTCGCCGCTGTTGGCATAAGAATCATTGTCGCCAAGACCCTTCACAAGGTCGAAACGGAAACCGTCGAACTTATATTCTGTCATCCAGTAGCGCAACACGTCGGCCCACTGCTCCTGAACCATCGGGTAGCCCTGGTTCCAGTCGTTGAGCACACTGTAGGCATGAGGCGCGTCAAGGTTATAGAACGGATTCTCGCCGGGCTGATACATCTGATACCACGGGTGAAGCCCGTCGCTCTGGTTAAACACCATGTCGAGAATAACGGCCATGCCGTTCTGATGGCATATGTCGATAAACTCCTTGTAGTCATCGGGGGTGCCGTAAGCCTTGTCAGGAGCGAAATAGAAGTTGGGGTTGTAGCCCCACGATATGTTGCCGTTAAACTCCATGATGGGGAGCAGCTCTATGGCATTCACGCCCAACTTTTTCAGATAAGGGATTTTCTCGATGGCGCCGCGCACTGTGCCGTCGCCAAGCGCCTTCCCTTCTGTGCCTGTAAAGTCGCGGAACAGAAGCTCATATATGATAAGGTCGGAAGAGTCAACACCTTTGAAGTTCTCCACTTTCCAGTCATAATCGTTTATGCTTCCCTGATAAATGGCGAGAGGCACATTCTGAATCTTGTCGTCAGGATATTGAGGAAGGCCGGGGAAAACGTCGGTGGCAAGATATTTGTCATTCCACGGGTCGAGCACAAGGCGCGCATAAGGGTCGCCCACCTTTTTGCTGCCGTCCACAAGGAAATAATAGCCATACATGCGGTCATTGTCAAGACCCTTCACAGTCACCCAGAAATAGCGCATTCCGTCTACGTCCGTATAGTTCATCACATGCTCGTTGCTTACCTGATAGCCGTTCCATTCCCCCACGAGAATCACGCTGCTCTTGCCCGGGGCGCCGAGACAGAATGTCACACTGCCGTCGCTGTTTTTCACAGGCCCCATCTTGGGAGTGCCGCCGGGATAACCGGCCTGCTGCGAGTCAGAGGCATAGCAATACATCTCCACACTCTCGGCCTTATCGTCGCCGGCTTTGGCTACGGCTTTCACCTCATAGTTGCCGGGGCCGGAGAAAGTGTATTCCTGCACAAGCGTCTTTGCTGACAGTGCCTCCCCGATCACCTCGCCGTTGATGCTGAGCGTGATGTCTGATTCTTTTGTGGCGCCCACCTTGAACGTCACTTTTGCCGTCGACGGGGTTACCAGCGTGCCCGGAAGATTGCTTTCAAGAGCCACCTGAAGGCCGGCGTCTACCACATCTACAAAGATGTCGGTGTTCCCCTCGCCCTTGCCCTCTTTTTTGCAATCGGCGCTGCGGAACACGAACGCAAGCTTCGTGACATTCACCGCAGGGTCGGTTATGCCGTAATATTCGCGTATGTCGCCGATATACAGTTTCCACAGATTCGTGCTGACATACTGCAGTTCATACTTCGGGCTGTTATCACCCCACGAAGGAGCGTTCACCCATTGGCCGCCATTGCTCAGGCCCACACCGGTGTGGGCATACACCTTTGTTTCCGGCCCTACACCTTGCAGACCCTTGTTCCCCTGGTCTGCATGAAAGAAAATTGTAACATCCTGAGAATCCTCCTGCAGCGGCGAAGGCTCCGTTGAGACCTGGGCATGCACGCCCAGAACTGACGCCACCACCATCAGCAGCGCCATAACGTAAGTTTTAACCATGATAATTATTTAGTTAAGTAAAAAAGAAGTGTATTCTATACGGTATTATTCTTCCTCGTCAGGGACATAAGTCTCCTCCCTCATATGGGTGTATTCTTCCCAATCGGCATCCTCTTCAGCATCAATCACAATAGGAATCGTAGGAAGACTCTCCAACGCATTGTTAAACACGATGGAGAATATCTTCAGATTCTTTGTGTAGAACACCCAGTCCCTCTTTCCGTCGCCGGTGTATATTCCGGTCATCACTGCCACCCTGTCTTTCTTAAACGCCTCAATAAGGGCGTCGGTAGCCTCCTCCATAAGCGTTGCGTCGTCATCCTCAGGCATCCCGTCAGGAAGAGAGTTATATTCCCAGCACACGTCTATGCGATAGACATACTTTCCGCTGTCCTTGTAATCCTCAATCCTGTCTCTTCCGGTAACGATTATGGTCCTCCCCGATTCACCCACAGCCGGATATGACCACCATTTGTCTGTGTATTTCATAACCTTTAATCAATGAATGGTTACAAGTGTGGCCCCGAAGCCATATTCTCTGAACGAAGCATCCTGAAGTTCAGCCTTGGGATACTCCTTTTTCAGAAGTTCAAGCACCGATTTGCGAAGCACTCCCTCGCCCTTGCCGTGGATAAACACTATCTTCTGCCCCAATCTTGAGGAGTTTTCTTTCATACGCCTTCTCACTTCCGCGAGCTGCATTTCGAGCATGTCTTTCGGCTCCATGCCCACAAGCGAATCGGTGAGCTCCCCTATGTGCAGATCCACCTCGATCAGAGGCAGCACCTTGTGAGGATTCTCGGAAGGGTCGCCCTTCTGTTTTTTCTTGCCGGAGTCTACCTTATATTTCTTCGACAGCTCTTTTGCTGCATCCTTCTCAATTTTGCCGCCGGCAAGAGCCTCGGTCAGTTCCGACGCGTTCACCTCAAGCGGACGTGAGGCGACACCGTCTGCCACCAAAGGCACCTCAAGCACGGCATTGTCGAAATAAAGGCCGGCACGGAAACAATGGAACTTATGGAACTTTGTCAGGTCGAGCTTACGCGAAACGCTCACGGGTGCCTGGAGTGTAAACAGTTTGTCCTTCTTGAACGCCACGCACTGGAATGCCACCTTCTCATATCCCGAGAGGGTTTCATGTGTGAGCGAAGCGAGGTCTATAAGCTCGTTGGGAGCCACTGTGCCGGAGAAAACCATAGTCCAGCCGCGCTCCTCGGCGCCTCTGCGCAGAAATGAGAACGACAGGAAATAGTTGGAGTCATTCACAAGCACTGCGGCAAACCGCGACTTGTCAAGATGCTTCACATCGCTCGGCTCAAATGCCAGCACAATGTTGAGTTTCTCTCCATGCGAAGTTTCCTCCACCGGCAATTCCCCCGCAGCCGACGGAGACTCCGCCACATTCTTAGCCGGCTCCACGCTCTTCGGGGCCTCAGGCTCTTTCCTGCCGGCGTCAAACGCCTTCTGGTCGAACATCATCCTTGCGCCCTTGGTTTCCGGCTCGTGCCCGGCCGGGAGCACCACGACAACCTCCTTCAGAAGTATCGGGGTTTCAAACCCGTCGTCGTCAACATAGGCGATCTGACCCTCTATTCTTGTTATCTTGCCGCCCCCCACGCTGTTAAGGAAGCGCACAGTATCTCCTGTTTTTGCCATTCTCTATTATTTCCTTCAGTCCTTGTTTTCCTGTTTATCAAAGTTTCCCTGCCTGTCGAGCCCCCTGTCTTTCAGGTCACGCTCAAACTCATCGTCAACCTTCTTCTCTCTCGCCTCATAAGCATCCACAATTCTCTGCACGAGCGGATGGCGCACGATATCCTTTTTCCCATATTCTATGATACCGATCCCCTCCACTCCGCGCAGGATGCGCAAAGACTGCAGCAATCCGCTCTGAACGCTCCTCGGGAGGTCGATCTGGGTGGCGTCGCCGGTGATAATCATGCGGCTGTTTACGCCAAGGCGCGTCAGAAACATCTTCATCTGATGTTTCGTGGTGTTCTGCGCCTCGTCAAGGATAATCACTGCGTCGTTGAGCGTGCGCCCGCGCATAAAGGCAAGCGGGGCAATCTGAATTGTGTCGCTCTCCATATACTCCTTCAGTTTCAACTGTGGGATCATATCCTCAAGAGCGTCATACAGAGGGCGCAGATACGGGTCGATCTTGTCTTTCATGTCGCCCGGAAGGAAACCTAATTTCTCGCCGGCCTCCACGGCTGGGCGCGAAAGAATTATCCTTTTGCACTGCTTGCTTTTCAACGCGGCCACAGCAAGGGCTATGGCGATATATGTCTTGCCCGTGCCGGCAGGGCCGAGCGCGAATGTCAGGTCGTTCTGCGCAAAACTCCTCACCATTTTCGACTGGTTGGCATTGCGCGGGGCTATCGGCCTGCCCGACTGCCCGAATATTATCACCCCTTCCGCATTCACCTGCTTCGGGGGCTCACCTTTCACGATGTCGATTATCACATCTTCCGAAAGCTTGTTGTAGGTGGAGGCATAGTTCTCTATCTCCTTCACCTTGCGTTCAAACTCGGCAGTCTCCCCCTCCTCTCCTATCACCTTTATCACATTGCCGCGCGCGGCCATACGCAACTTCGGAAAGAGATTGCGTATCAGGTTTATATTATTATTGTTTACCCCGTAGAAAGTCTGGGGGTCAACTTTGTCGATAATTACTATTCTTTCGTTCACTTCAAATCAATTAGCAAATAGCAACCCTTGGCTCCAATCCTATGTCATAAGATCATCGGCACACAATTATCCCACACTCCCTTCAAGAGTGATTTGCAAAAGTTTCTGGGCTTCCACGGCAAACTCCATCGGCAGCTTGTTCATAACCTCTTTTGCATATCCGTTAACAATCAAAGCCACGGCCTCTTCCGTAGGGATTCCTCTCTGCCGGCAATAGAACAGCTGCGCCTCATTGATTTTTGACGTCGTGGCCTCGTGCTCAACTGTGGATGAAGAATTCTGCACATCGATATAGGGGAAAGTGTGCGCCCCACACTTGTTGCCCATCAGCAGCGAGTCACACTGCGTGTAGTTACGGCAGTTTTCAGCATTCTTCACAACTTTCACAAGACCTCGGTAAGAGTTCTGGCTCTTTCCGGCCGAAATACCCTTGCTCACAATAGTGCTTCGGGAGTTTTTTCCGATATGAATCATCTTTGTGCCGGTGTCGGCCTGCTGGCAGTTGTTGGTGACTGCCACCGAATAAAACTCGCCTACGCTTTCGTCGCCCTTTAGCACACACGACGGATACTTCCACGTGATAGCTGAGCCGGTCTCCACCTGAGTCCATGAAATCTTAGAGCGATGCCCTCTGCAAAGCCCCCTTTTGGTGACGAAGTTATAAATGCCTCCCTTGCCGTCTTTATCGCCGGCATACCAGTTCTGGACTGTGCTGTATTTCACCTCGCTTCTCTCCTCGCAGATGATCTCTACAATGGCGGCATGAAGCTGGTTCTCATCGCGCATCGGGGCTGTGCATCCCTCAAGATAGCTCACATAGGCGTCATCGTCGGCCACAATCAGCGTTCTCTCAAACTGGCCGGTGCCGGAGGCGTTGATGCGGAAATATGTGCTGAGTTCCATCGGGCATCTCACTCCCTTGGGGATATACACAAACGAACCGTCGGAGAACACTGCCGAGTTTAACGCTGCAAAGAAATTGTCGCGATAACCCACCACTGTTCCGAGATATTTCTTAACCAGGTCGGGATAGTCTTTCACAGCCTCCGAGAAAGAACAGAAAATCACGCCGAGTTCCGCAAGTTTCTCGCGATGGGTGGTTTTCACGCTCACAGAGTCCATGACGGCATCCACCGCCACTCCCGCGAGCTGCTTCTGCTCCTCAAGAGATATGCCGAGTTTGTTGAATGTCTTCACAAGCTCTGGGTCAACCTCGTCCATGCTCTTCTTCAGTTCTTTTTTCTTCGGCGCAGCGTAATATGATATTGCCTGAAAATCTATTTCAGGAATATCGAGATGCGCCCAGCGGGGCATGGGCAACGTGAGCCAATGCCTGAACGCCTTGAGCCTGAATTCGAGCAGCCACTCCGGCTCCCCTTTCACTTTAGATATGTATCTTATCACATCCTCGTTAAGGCCCGGAGGAACTATGTCGGTTTCTATATCGCTGGTAAAGCCATACTTATATTCCGATTCGGTGGCTTTCTTTATAAGCTCGTCATTGCCGGAGGCGGCTTCACCTATTACCTCTTCCATGTCTAATTTTTCGTTCTTCATATCAATAGAACAATCAGCGGAGCCTATCAGTTAAGACAGGCCCGCTTTTGTCCCACAAAAATAATAAAAAACCATCATTCCCCCAAATATCGCGCCGCAGATAGTATCTCGTCGGGGCGGAGCGCTGCCCGGCAACGGTTGATTGATGCCGCCGAGCCGCGATTAAGCGCCGCGGCCGTCATTGGGCCGCATCAAAGGCAGAAAGTTTCTGAAGATAATAGTCGCGAAGGTCTTTCCAGCGATAATAGGGGCCGCTCACCGCCTCGCCGGGCATCGTAACCTCTTTTTCGTTCACCAATGCCTTCACGAGCACATCCCCGCAATCGTCGCCGCCCGGTTTGCGATAAAACACAAGCTGCATGTTGCCTCCCATGGGAATAATGTCGTAGTCATGCCACCCTTTCTCCTCAAGCCGGTCGAAATCATTGATTATATCTCCATATCCGCCAAGCTCCATCAAGGTGACTATCGACAAAAGAATGCCGTCATGCCCGTAGCGAAGATTCGCGCCGTGTCTCCCCGAAGAGATAGCCTCGTCTGCCCTGCTGATTATTCTTCTCAGAAGATTCCGCTGCACAAACGGCATTCTGCCGCCGGTCATGTCTGTGTTGCCGCCGTGAATGAACCACTCCGCGTTTCCGCACATCCATTGCTCTTTCAATTCCTCCGGCGAGAACACATCTTCGAGCAGCCACGGCTGACCGGAATGGCTCTGCGCATTCCCAAGCACCATATAGAGGTATGGCATCAACCCGGGAGCAACACTGTCGGCGGCAAATTCAGCGTCAGTCACAAGACGCGAAAGGTAACTTCCATCACCTTTGTGCTTCTCCTGATACTCTTTCAGCACTGTGGCCATAGCCTTGTCTTTCACAGCCCATCCCGGCTTGTCGTCGTAGTTCATAAACCACATGTCGGCATAGCTCGCATCTGTCTTGGGCGAAACACCCGGCGCAACCGACCGGATCCCCTCAAGGCCGTTCAACATGGAGAGTATGCACCTTATCACAACCGTTGATTTGGCGTCAATATCCGCGCTGTCGTTAAAAATCTCGGGGAAGTTAAGAGCCATTCTCCACCCTATCCCCTTGTGTTGAATCGCCCCCTTGTCGGAAAGTTCGCCAAGTCTCCCTTTGGAATCCTTCTCTATCTCACGAAGCGCGGAAAGCGTCTTCTCCCCCAGGGAAGTCAACTTGCCGTTGCGCTCCGCGGCCTCAAGTTTCTCCACAGGTTTTGTGTAATCCCCCTCGCCGATGAGCCAGCGGCTGCCGTGGCGGCTATAATGCTCCATATGGAAAGGCACATATCCTTCCGGCGCAGGTGTGCCGGAAGGAGGCTCCTCATTCATGAACGGATAGCTCCTCAAATTTCCGGCAAATTTATGCGCATCTGTTTCTCCACAGGCGCACTCACGCTTTCCGCACGAAGCGTCTTTTAATCCTGCGGCAAATGCCGACACGCCACAACCTGCAATCATGGCAAACGCCAACGAAGCCGACACACCTATCCGCTTCCAATCCTTTCTATAATCGAATATCATAATCTTAGGATATTAATCTTATGGATATTAATCAAAAAGGGAGCCGGCATATGCCGACTCCCCAATGTATGATAAATTGCATATTCTGCGATACGTCTTTCTCACTTCTTCACGAGAGTGCAGCTGTAAGGGATGTCTCTGAGATTGAGAGTCACCTCATATGTGCCCTCTCCGGGAGAAGCGATGTTGTCGCCGCCCTGTGTGAGGCTGCTCATGTCGCCGCCGAGGTTAATGTCCCACGCATCATTTGCACGGAATTTGAACTCGCCGCCCTTGAACTCGATTGTGCCGGTCCACACGAGTGAATCGTCAGAAGGAGTGAGTGCAGTCGAAGCATCCCAACCGCCGGGAGTTGCATCGCCGATCACGCCATATGTGTTAACCTGCGCTACAGAATAAGTGAGTTTCTCTACATCTGCGTTGCAGTAATACAACCCCGCTGAAGCAACCTCGAGATTTGAAGCATCGCCATCAGTGCTGAGAGTTCCCTCTTCTCCGCCGAATCCGTAGTTCACGCCGTCCCAGTTAGGCTGGCTTGTAAACTTGAAAGCTCCTGAAAGAAGCGCATATCCGTTGAATTTCACGCTGTCAAAAGAGTAAAGGCGCTGCGATTGCTCCTGGTTCCAGCCGTTTGAATCGCCGGGAGTGTAGAGATAAGACATGCGGGTCATAGGCTTGACACGGAATGTGTAGGGGCCGTAGAAATTATCGGGAGAGCCCACAATAGCCACCTGAGAGCCGATGACAGTCTCAACAAGCACCCTTGCCTTTAGTTCCTTCTCTGCCGGAGCCGTTGAGATATTGTCGAAATAAACATTCTCGAGGTCTGTCGGCGACACACACACAACGTAGCCACCCTCTTCCGAAGCCTCAACCGTAGATGCAACTGTATATGAGTTTGCAAAGTCATCTGCAGAAATCAATACTTTGCTGCCAAAGGTGTAACCTTCAGGTTCCACAGCCGAGGATATAGTTGCAACCTTGATATTGCTGCCGGCTTCGGCAAGCGATGTGAGGTCATACACTTCGCTTCCAAAATCATTAGTGACAGTAATGTCAGAGGCTTTAAAGATCGGCTCCTGCGGATTAGTCTGCGGCGTGGGGTTCGGCTCCTCATAATTGTCGCACGCAACAAATGAGAGCGCGAACAATGAAGCCAGACCATATATTGCGATTTTTTTCATTTTAGTTCTTTTTATTTAGCCGTAGGCGACGTTACCGCCGCCTACGGATTTTTACTGGTATTATTCTAATACGTAAGAAACTGTCTGGTTGTTAGTGTCGACAGTGAGAGAAAGAGTGCCGTCGGCTTCGAGGTCGAATGCCCAGTTGCCCTTGCCGGGAACATAGGGGCCGCTGAAAGCTCCGTTTGTGAACGAGCAGGCCACATCGCCGTCGGGTTCGGCAGCGCCGATCTGAGTGTCGTTATCCCAGGCGGCGTCTGTAAGCTCAAGCGCGAAACGGAAGTTTACATGGCCGGCGCTCACCGGGAACTTGCCGGTGTAGATGCCGCTGCCGGATGTGTCGGCAAGACGGAAGTTCTTATAGTCTTCCTCTTTTGATAAGCCCGGCTCTATCCATCCGCTGATTGAACCTACGAGATAGATATACTTGGTGACAGTCACCGAAGACTCACCTGCGGTGCAGGTGACTGTGATGTTCTTCTCGTCGCTCATGTCCACAGTCACGGTCATCTTTCCGGCCGGGAAGTTCGGGAAATTGAACGAGCCTTTACCTTTCACAACCGGGGATGTGAACGATCCGCTTGTAAAGTCGGGGAAGTCAATCGCACTGTCGTCAACCTGTGATCCGTATGAGTCGTCGTCCCAGCCTGTGAGGGCGGTATAGAAACGGAACATCGGAGCATCCGGCATGTCGAACACACCTGAATAGACCTTGGAGCCGATCGCATTGTCAGGCTCGAAGAGACGCCACTCGGCATAGTGAGCGGCATTATCCTCTGTCGGGCCGACCCAGCCTTCAGGCGAGCCTACAAGGTAGATGAATCCGGGCACAGACACTGCGAAGTAGCCTTTGAGCTTGTCGTAAGAAACCACATTTGAAACAATGCGCGAGCCCTCCACGCCGTCAAGCTCACAGATGGCACGGAAGAAAACCTTCATGGCCTCCATGCCGTCAGGAAACTTCTCCGCATAGGATTCCGCGTCGGTGACGCCGGTAAGCTCGCAAAGACCTGTTGCGATCTCCGACTGGCTCAATGTCATGCGGGCAAGGTTCTTGTTGCTCGGCGCAAGGGCATACGAGGCGCTGAAATCCTCTGTCAGCGACATCTCTGCCGAATAAACCGCCACGGCAGAATAGCCGTAGTCAGGCTGAGAAGCCACAAGCTCGAGGGTGTTACCTTCCTGAAGCTCAATATACTGATCCTGCATTGCCGGGACATTGAGCACAAAATTTGTTGGCGTCTGCAACACCGGGTCGCGGTCTTGAGAGCAGGAGGCAGCCCCGAGGAGCGCACCCGCCATAGCCAGATATAATGATATTTTTTTCATTTTTCTGTCAGATGCAATGATTAGTAATTAGGATTCTGTGTGTAGCCGTTGCGCGAGACTGTGGTGCTCGGAAGGGGATACACAATGAAATTGGACGAGAAGTCAGAGCCTTCGGGCACCTGGTTCTTCCATGACCAGTCATAGCCTGAAATCCATTTCCCGTAACGAATAAGGTCGCTGCGGCGTGTAGACTCAGTGTAAAGCTCACGGCAACGCTCGTCCTGAAGCTCCACAAGGTTGAGGCTTGTGTAGGGGGCAAGGCCGGCGCGCTCTCTGATGTAGTTCACATATGTGAGCGCCTTGTCGGCAGTCCCGGCTCCGTTGAGGATAGCCTCCGCTGCAGAAAGATAAATCTCTGCAAGACGGATCATGGCATAGTCGCCGCCGAGCTGCTCTGTGGCTTCCGGAGAATTGGCTGCGTCAATGCCATTATCGTCCATTGCCCAGTTGCTATACTTCACAGCGAGGTAGCCGTTGCTACCCCAGTCAGCCTGCATAAGAGACTTGTTCTGGAGTTCGAATCCATCTTTTGAAGTCTTCCAAAACTGAACGCGCTTGTCGGGAGACACAGAGTAATCGGCATTCCAGTCGAATTTCTCAACAAATTCCGGACGAGTCACCATACATTTCCATCCTTTGCCTGAATTGTATTCAGCTATTGTGCAAGAGAAGTCGGCATCGCCGGGGGCGTCGCCGATCCATGCGTTACACATGAATGTGGAGTTGGCAAACGACATCAGGCCAAGGCCGGAAGGGTTCTGTGTGGTCTGTTCTTGAGGAATGGTCCAGATAATCTCGTTCACAGCGTTTGCCCCGCCGATTGCGAAATCCTTGTTGTTGGCGCCAAAGTTCTGGAAATAGTTCTGGCAGAGACCGGAGTTTTTGAACCCGCCTTTGCCGAGACGGCCGATAACTGCCTCGGCGTGCTCAAGACACTTCGCCCAATTCTCAGTCCCTGTGTATACTCCCGCGTTGAGATAATATTTCACAAGGAGCGACTCGGCCACGTCAAGGCCTACATATCCGTATGGGGGACGGTTGTTGGGGTCGTTCTGCTTGTACCATGCCACAACGTCCTCAAGGTCGGCCACGACTTTCTCGTAGACCATGCGGCGTCCTTCAGCGAAATCTGTTGAAAGCTGGGGGGCCACCTCTCCCATCTTGACGTTCTCGTCGGCATAGGGCACATTGCCGAAGTTGTCAAGAGCATACCAGTAGGCGCCGGCGCGAAGGATACGGGCCTGACGAACATATTCGTCGGCCGTGGCCTGAAGTTCCGGGGTATTGAGATGATAGTAGCCGTCGTTGACGGTCTGTATGAACTGGTTGCACATCGAGATATTGATGAATAGGCGCGAATATGTGCCCATCACCACAGTGTTGGAAGTAGGTATGATGCCATACTGGAAAAGACCGTAGTCGGCGTCGTTGGGAATCCAGGAAGCCTCGTCCGTGGGGACTTCCTCAAGGATGAACACGGCACGCTGGAATGTGGACATGCCGCCGTCGAAGCCCTGAACGGATGCATCGCCGTTGGCTCCGTATGTGGCATACTGGAGATAGACTCCCGCGATGCTTCTTGTAAGATAGCCGGCGGGGTCGGATTCAAACTGGCCGGGGGTAAGGGAGCTCGGGTCGGTGGGGGTAAGGTCAAGGTCCCCGACGCAACTTCCCAGGGTCATAGATGCCGCGATGACACTTCCGGCAAGGAAAAACTTATTATATTTCATTTTTTATACCCTTTAAGATTAGAATGTGGCGATCAGACCGATAGTGAAGCTCACGGGACGCGGATAGACGTTGTTGTCTATGCCGTCGAACACTTCAGGGTCAAGACCTTTATATTTGGTGATCACGAACGGATTCTGAACCGCGCCGTAAAGACGGAGACGGAGCTGGTCGTCGATAAGGCCGGGCCATGTGTAGCCGAGTGTGATGTTGTCGCAACGCAGGAATGAAGCGTTCTCCACCCAATAGTCGCTGAGACAGAGCTGCTCGGGGTTGGACGGGAAGATAAACTCGTCGCGGAGCAGGTTGTTGAGGCCGTACTGGTCCACAGTGGCAAGGTTCGTGCGGGAATAGCGCGGGCCGTTGTAGACGTAGTTGCCGAAGTTGGCGCGGAGGGCGAAGGAGAGGTCCCAGTTCTTATAGCTGAAGTTGTTGTTCCAGTTGAGAGTCACCTTCGGTTCGGGAGAGTGGTAGTTGATGAGGTCGTTGCCGTCGATTTTACCGTCGGCGTTCTGGTCCACATACTGTCCGGGGATGGGGTTGCCGTCATTGTCATACACCTGCTGGTATACGCGATAGGTGAAGGCCGCCTCGTCCACGAGATGCCACTGGAGCGCGCCGCCTGTGCCTGAGGGGAGGTTGCGGGCTGTGATTTCATCGGTCGATGCATTGCCGGTGAGGGCTGTGATCTTATTGCGGTTCCAGGCCACGTTGAGATTGGAAGTCCACGTGAAGTTCTCTGTCTGCACCGGACGTGCGCCGAGAGTGACCTCAAGGCCATAGTTGCGGAGCGAACCGATGTTTGTGGTCATGTAGTTCGAGGTGTTCATGCCGAGGGCCGGAGTGAACGCGAGAAGGTCTTTCGTGTTGCGGAGATACCAGTCGATGGCGGCTGTGAGACGGTTGTTGAGGAACCCGAAGTCAAGACCTACGTTCCATGTGGTGGTTGTCTCCCATTTGATATTGCTGTCGTAAGGCTGAGGATAGAGAGGGTCGATCCACTGTCCGTTGGGGCCGATATACTGGAAACCGGGCTTGTAAGAGCTGGTGTAGATCGGCATGTAGGGGAAGTAGCCGTTGATGTCCTGCTGGCCGGTCTGTCCGTAGCCGAGACGGAGTTTCCATTCGTCGAGCCATGCCACGTCTCTGAGCGAGCCCACATTGTTTATCTTCCAGCCAAGGGCCACAGAGGGGAAGAGACCCCAGCGGTTGTTCTTGGCGAAGCGTGAGGAGCCGTCGTCACGGAGAGTGAATGTGAGAAGGTAGGTGTCGTCGAAAGAATAGTTAAGGCGTCCGAAGAACGACACAAGCTGCAGAGGATTGCCCCAGCGGCTTTCGGGAGCGCTGTTCACCACCTCGCCGATGGAGTTGTGGGTGTTCACGTCCATGTAATAGCTGCCGTTGTCGTAGGTGAAGCCGTTGTCGCCATTGGCGTTCACAAAGCCAAGTGAGTTCACATAGTTCTGGCTGTGGCCAAGATAAGAGAAGCGCTGCCATGAGTAGCCCACCATCACGTCAAGGTTTGACTTGATTGCCTCGAACTCCTTCTTATAGTTGATATAGAAATCGAGAAGGGTGTTGCGCTGAATCTCGTGCCACTTATAGAGTGTGGCCGCGCCGGCCGCGTTGTTGGCGAGGAGACCGTCGTTGGTCCATGTCATCACTGAGTTGGCGGCAGTCACGCTCTGCTGGTCATTCTTGCTCACCTGATAGCCGAGGTTGAGGTTGAAATGAAGCTCGGGGAGGAAGTGAAGCGCGTAGTCAATCTGGATGTTGCCGGATGAAGACCATGTGTCGTTGTGGTTTTCGACATCCTCAAGCAACTGCACGGGATTCTGTGTGGCGTTTCGGTCAAATACTCCGCCGGGAGCATAGTTGTAATAGCCATTGTAGAGATAAAGCCCGCTGTTGCCTCCCATCGCGATATTGGTGCGCACAGGTTTTGTGGGGTCCATGCTTGATGCGCCACCTATTGCATCGCCGTTAGCGTTGTGTGTGCGGCCATAAGTGCCGTTAACGTTTACGTTGACAGAGAGGAGATCGTTGAAGAACTTGGGGCTGAGGCTGAAGCCTGCGGTCACACGCTGCATGCTGGATGTCTTGAGGATACCTTCCGAGTTGGTGTAGCCTGCGTTGACGCGGTAAGGTAGGAATCCGGCCTTGCCCGCGATGCTTGCGTTATAGTCCTGAGAGATGGATGTGCGGAGCACTTCCTTCTGCCAGTCTGTGTTATACATCTCTCCGTTATATCCGAGCTGTGCGATCGACGATTCTCCGAGGTTGTTTTTAACAAAGTCAGAGAATTCCATGCCGTTCATAAGGTTGAGGGTCTTGCGGGCTGTGTTGACGCTCATGTTGGCTGTGATGTTCACCACAGGTTTGCCGGCCTTACCTTTTTTGGTTGTGACGATGATGACACCGTTAGATGCGCGGCTACCGTAGATGGCTGTCGCGGAAGCGTCCTTGAGCACTGTCATGCTCTCGATGTCGTTGGGGTTGATCATGGTGAGCGCGTTCATGTCGCCGCCCTGAGTTTGGTTGGTCATAGGCACTCCGTCGATCACGATAAGGGGGTCGTTGGAGGCGGAAAGAGAAGAGCCGCCACGGATACGGATTGTGCCGCCGCCTGTCGGGTTGCCGCCGTTGGTGGTCACGACCACACCGGGGCTCGCGCCGACGAGAAGGTCCTGGGCGGATGTGGAGATGCCGGCGTCGATTTCATCAGGCTTGATGACCGACACAGAACCTGTGGCGTCTGATTTCTTCACACTGCCGTAGCCGATCACCACGGTTTCTTGAAGAAGTGTAGCGTTCTGGCCCAGAGTCACCTTGATGTCGGTGCGGCCGTTCACTGCCACCTCCTGGGGGTCGTAGCCGACATAGCTTACGACGAGTGTGGCCTGGGGATCGACATTCAACGTGAAGTTGCCGTCAAGGTCGGTCGCCGTACCGTTTGAGGTGCCTTTCTCCATAACGGTGGCACCGATCAGGGGCTCTCCCAGTTCATCATCCACATAGCCGTGAACAGTGATTTTCTGGGCGAAACCGGGAAGCATGAGGCCGAGCAGCAGAGCCACTGTGAGCCATAACTTCCTGTTCAGATGAAAACAGTTGTTCTTCATGCAAGAATAATTTAGTTAATATATTGGTTATTTGATTATTTCCAAGGCAGTTAGAACTCGAGCATCGCCTGCTCAAGGTTCAATATTTTAAGATTTTCGCAGGGAAGCACACCAATTTACAGAGTTTTCCATGTGCAGTCCGGTCAAAATCGCCACAAATGTAATACGCGAGTTCGGGATAAGGAACACCATAAAAAGTTGAATCGGCAGCTTGAAAAAGTTGCCGATTCTTTTGGTAATATCACTGATATTTAGTAATTTAGAGGTATCAATAAATAAATACTGTATCATGATTACCGAAAGTAAAGTTACTGAAATTTTTTGTATTGCAGATGATTTCTGCAAGGAAT
>VSPM01000057.1 GCA_009775365.1 Muribaculaceae bacterium | reverse complement strand
GCATGACTATTCTCAAATAATCTAAGGTGGATGTAATTTTTGCCTCATTTTATTTGGATTTTAATATAGTTCGTTCATAATTCAAGAATCTTTGTGTTGCATTTGTTAGTGCCGAAGAGAAAAAAACGAATGTAGCAGAGAGTCCACCGACTACATTATATATACCGAAATCAACAACTCCCAAAGCTTCCAGCACAACACGAGAGGTGTATAAGGTAACACCCATTACAAATAGCATTCTCAAATACAAGAATAAGGTATTTTTTGCTATTCGTTTGTTATTTACTACAGACTGCGGCATAAAATATAAACTTGTAAGCCACTAACTCCAGACGAATTAGCTCTGGAGGGAGGGGAGGTGTCGGGGATTGCCGGCGATGAGGCGGCGTTTGAACCCGTCTTGATCGGGTGTGAATGCGTAGAGATCGGCTGCGAGGAGGGCGGAAATCTGGCTGGCGGTGTCGTAGTCGCTTTGAGAAACGGCACAACGGCCGGTACGGAAGTTTTTATACCAGCGGTCAAGACACAGGCTCTCCCATTTGAGATGCCGACCGAAATAAGCTTTGTTGCCTCTGCGTATTTCTTGCGAAATTACCTGAAACAAGAAGTATTTGTCGACTGTCTTGTCCCCTCTGATGAAGGCTTCAAACGCTTGCATCTTATATTTGTCGAGATAGTCTGTTTTTGCGGGAACGCTGAATGCTATTCTATGTATTATGTCGTATGACGCTATTATAGTCAACGCATCACCGTTGCTGAGACTATCGATAGACTCCTCTACCCTATTTATCCATTCCTGAGCCGTCAGCCGAACTGCCATTTGCTCTTTTGAAAATCTTTCTTTTCTGACAAACATTCCCTGTTTGTTGGCTTCTGTGAAAATTTTCTTTGCAAAAGCGGAGACATCTTCGGCTCGACTAAAGTCAACGAGTGTTATGTCAAGTTCTTGATTATTCATAGGGAATTACTTTAATTGGCAATTCGCTCAATCTGTCGCCTGTCGAGATCGATCCGGAATTCGTAGCCTTTGTCGGTTGTGAGTTTCACTCTAAAGATGGCAGTCTCACAATCTTTGTTTATTACTTCTTCCACTTCTCCGGCACGGTTGCCGAAGCCAGCCTTGATTATGATAACCGACTCCCCCGGCTTGGGTGCAATTTGGCCTAATGGTTGAATTTCAACATCGGGTGTGAATATCCCTATCGCCGCTTGGAATCGTTCCATCTCTTTGCGCGGAATCACGGCATATGGGGAGCCGGGAGCGCCCATAACCCTATAGCACCATGCTCTTTCGCCTATTGCGTTAAACATAGGCAACACATTTTCGGGGCTGGTTCTGAAAAATACGGTATTAGCTACGAATGGCAGCTCTACCTCTATGCTGCGGTTTCGGGTCTGCCTGACGATTGTTTCACAAGGGTAGAATAATTCGGGAACCGGCCTTACGTTTTCGAGAATGCAGCTCCTCAGGCTCTCATATTTCACGCCTCTTCGCATGTGCATTGCATACCATCGAGGCATTTCATGCAAAAGCACAGAGTTTACGGTGTTTGCCCACACTCGTTTTCCATCTGAATCTATTTGCACAGGTTCACAAAACCTCGGCACGGCATATGAAGCCTCCCCTCCGACATATCCCAACGCTTCTGACATTCTCAACCCATTTCGCATGGCACATGCCGCCCACACTGAACGAGCAAAGTCATCGGGATTGAATCCTTTTTTGCTGACATGTTTTTGAAACACGGATTGCACTCCTGCAGTCACAGCTGCGCTGAGCTGCTTTGGCGTGCGGCAGGATTGCTTCAGGTCAAACACGTAACCACGTCTGCCACTTATATTGCGGGATATAATGAAGCGGCTTACCTCATTGAAATTTGCGAGCTCATCTTTTTTTAGCAGACATATATCTTCTATAGGCAGCGCTCCATTAAGCAAAGAAAACAGAAAGATATCTTCATAGACATTGAACCCTTCCGTCTTTTTCATAGCATTCCTCAGAATGGCAAGGCAACTGCCATAAACCTTGCCGCCCATCAAGATCGGCACAACAAACTCGGAATCAGTGATTGTCTTAGAGAGCCTCCTTGCTGAATCATCAAAAGGGAGCAACCTTTCTCCTGCGGCTGATTTCATAAGGCTGCTGAAGATATTCAGATGTCTGGATACAGTGCTGACGGCCAGGCCGCGACATAGCAATTCCGATGCCCAGTCTGCCGTCATAGTCGAAGAATAATCAGCAAGCAGAGAATGGTGTCCTGATAGAAAAACATCCAATTCTGAGAGTGTTTTGCGATATCTCGCTCTGCTCTCAGAAGCCATGTCTGAAATCTTATATCGGAAAAATTGAAAAATCTCCTTATTCGTATGCCTTTTATTTACAACCACTTGAATAAGTATAAATTTTTACCGTTTATCGTTTTTTTGACAATCCTTCTCTTCCCCCTGTTTTTGAGTGACTATACTCTCAAACAGAGGTGACGATGCGTGTATATCCGCGTTTAAAACCATAGGCAGAAATAGCCTGACACAGCCATAGCCATGTCAAGCACTCTTAGTAAGAGATTGCATACATTTGTAAAACACTAAATAATAATTAGTTACACCGTTCAATTATCACTATTTTTTTAACAAATTCATCTTAAAACCATTTTCTTCGTTAGAATTAGGCAAAATAACTTGGTATTTATAATCAGATTTAGTAATTTTGCAATCAAATTAGTATCTCTTACTAAAAGATTTGTATATTTTTTAAACAAAAAAGCCTCAAAACCGACCTTTTGGTTTTGAGGCATTAATATTTTGTCATGGATGGGAGGTTGCATTTGAGAGTGATGCAAATACGGGATGCAGCTATCATAAGGCTGCATCCCGTATTTGGTTTCATTAGGAATCAGGTGATAATCCTAATCTTTGATTTTATCTTAATTCTAAAATTTATTTGTTTCAACGCTGAAGTTTGGCACGCTTGCTATCCCAGATGAAGTAAGCTATGAGGAGCATGTATGCCACGCATCCGAGAATCTGGGTGAGCTCGTAGCTGCCCGGGGTGTGATATTCAAAGCCTGCAAAACGTGTGATCGCTGCAAACACCCCGAAGAGCGCACCGCCTGCTATGAGGCCGGAGGCAATGAGTGTGCCACGGTCGCGACGGGCGTCGTTGAGCGCTTTGTCTTTGGAAGAATTGCTTACAAAGTAGGAAACTGCGCCGCCCACGAGCATCGGGGTGTTGAGCTGGAGCGGGATAAACATGCCGAGGCAGAATGCCAAAGCCGGAACCCCAAGCCAGTTAAGGATGCAGGCAAGGATCGCGCCTACCATATAAAGAATCCAAGGTGTGTCGCCACCCATCATAAGCGGCTCTATCACTTTTGCCATTGCATTGGCCTGAGGAGCCACAAGAGCGTTCTCTCCGGAGAATCCATACACCTGGTTCAACACCATGATCACACCGCCGACAGTGGCTGCAGACACAAGTGTGCCAAGGAATTTCCAGCTCTCCTGCTTTTTGGGTGTGGAGCCAAGCCAGTAACCAATCTTGAGGTCTGTCACAAAACCGCCGGCCATTGAAAGCGCCGTGCAGACCACGCCGCCAATAACCATGGAGGCCACGATGCCGGATGTGCCGTTAAGGCCGATTCCCACGAATATTGCAGATGCAATGATAAGAGTCATAAGAGTCATGCCCGACACCGGGTTTGAACCAACGATTGCAATAGCGTTGGCTGCCACGGTTGTGAACAAAAATGCTATTATTGTCACTACAAGCCATGCCACTGCCGCCTGCCAGAGAGTGTGGATAACGCCAAACCAGAAGAAAAGGAACACAGCCACAAGCGCGAGAACGATGAAGAACACGATGTGTTTCATCGAGATGTCGAGCTGCCAGCGCACCTCTTTCGCGCCTGCAGCCTTCCCTTTAAGCTCCCTGCCAGCAAGGCCGACAGCCTGAGCGATAATAGGCCAAGACTTGATGATGCCAATCACGCCGGCCATAGCGATGCCGCCGATGCCTATCATGCGGGCATAGTCGCGGAAAATTGCGTCGGGCGACATTTCTATAAACTCGGCGCTGCCGTATGTGCCAAGCAATGGAATGATGATCCACCACACAAAAATAGAGCCTGCGAAGATCACGAAAGCATACTTCAGCCCCACGATATATCCAAGGCCCAGAAGAGCGGCGCCGGTGTTGCAGCTGAGCACGAGTTTTGTCTTCTCGGCAATGGCCTGTCCGGCAGAGGAGGCCATGGAGGTGACTGTCTCCGCCCACCATCCGAATGTGGCCACTACATAGTCATACACACCGCCTATAAGCGAGGCAAGTATAAGAGTCTTGGCCTGGCCACCCTGGTCGGCACCTTTTGACTCTCCTGAGATAAGCACCTGGGTTGTGGCCGTGGCTTCGGGGAAGGGGTACTTTCCGTGCATGTCTTTCACGAAATATTTTCTGAAAGGCGTGAAAAACAAAATTCCGAGAATGCCGCCGAGGAGCGACGAAAGGAATATCTGATAGAACTGCACGGTGATGTCAGGATATTTCGCCTGAAGGATAAAAAGGGCGGGAAGCGTAAAAATCGCGCCGGCCACAATCACACCCGAGCATGCGCCGATGCTCTGGATTATGACGTTCTGTCCAAGCGGATTCTTCTTGCCAAGCGCGTTGCTCAAGCCCACTGCAATAATGGCAATAGGGATTGCCGCCTCAAACACCTGGCCTACTTTCAGGCCCAGATAAGCTGCCGCAGCTGAGAAAATCACAGCCATAAACAAGCCTGTGACCACAGAATAAGGAGTGACCTCACTCTGCTCATGAGCCGGATGCATAACCGGGGTGTACTTTTCATCGGCCGCCAGTTCGCGAAACGCGTTTTCGGGCAGGCCGGTGCCGGTTGTTAGGTTGTCGTCTGTCTCTTTCATTATGTTAGTTTAATTAGATGAATTAATTCAATCTCAAGGTCGGCTCATGCCCCGCGAGGCACAAAACCGGAATTTGTCGTGGGCGAATTTAATAAAATTATTAGTATTGTTAAAATATTTTCGTACTTTTGTAACAAGTTAGAGATATGCACCTATCTTAACAGCGACAGGCATATGCGCCATTATATGGATTCGTGACACATCTGCCCGAATTTAGTTTTGAAAACATTTTAATTTTTAATCTCATTCATTGCAATATGATTAACAACATTTCTTTGATGCGCAAAGCCAAAGAGCAGCTTGCGGGAAACTGGACTAACGCGGTGGTCGCGACTCTGATTTATCTTGTGATTGAAGGCGCCGCGTGCAGCACTACGATAGGCGAACTTATTCTGATAGGCCCTCTCACTTTCGGCTATGTGCTTTATATGGCTTGCCTCGCCGACACGCGTGTAAACAACTTCTCACTATTGTTCAAAGGTTTTGACCGCTTCGTGGAGACTCTTGTGGCGGGCCTGATTATCTCTGTGCTTGCAGCCGTTGGCTTCGCATTGCTTATTGTGCCGGGCATAATCATAAGCTGCGGCCTTTCGATGACATTTTTTATCATGGCCGACGACCCCAATATTTCCGGAATCGATGCTCTGCAGATGAGCTGGAACATGATGAACGGCCAAAAGATGAATTTCTTCTGCCTCGGGCTCCGCTTCCTCGGATGGGCATTGCTATGTGTACTCACATGCGGAATCGGCTTCCTGTGGCTTCAGCCTTACATGACACTCGCCTTTCTGAATTTCTACCGCAACCTCCGATACGGCACAGCATAACAAATAAAGACAAAACCATATCAATCAATTGCATATCCAAAGAATACCTTCACCACAAGAGGGCATTCTTTTTTATTTTCACACTCCGAGAGAAGCATGACAGCCGATTTTTATGTTTTGCAACATATTTTTTTAAACTTTTTCCAAATGGCTTTGTCAAAGGGAATGTTGAACCAAGATTTATTATGAACTTTAAATATCTAACTTCATTGTGCGCCGCACTACTTCCGGCTACGGTTCTTGCAAATGGCGATGTGACCGGAAAAGTGATAAACAAAGATTCCGGCGCACCTATGGATTTCGTAACGGTGCAATTAATTGATGCCGCCACCGGCAAAGCCCTTCCGCTGGGAGCCACTACTGAAGAAGACGGCTCCTTTATTATTAAAGGGGTGAAAGACGGTAAATATGTAATTAAAATATCTAACATCGGGAGCATCGACCAGGAACGCCCTGTAGAGATTGTCGGATCCAACGTAGACATTGGCAGCGTGCGTCTTGCCGATGACGCAAAACTCCTTCAGGAAGTTGTGGTGGAAGGCATTCGAAGCCAAATGCGCTTCGAGCTCGACAAGAAAGTGTTCAGTGTCGATGCAAACGTCTCGGCTGCAGGGCAGTCTGCTTCCGAGCTTCTCGAATCAATACCCTCTGTGGAGGTTGACCAGGACGGCGAGGTGTCTTTGCGCGGCAACTCGTCTGTGACCATTTGGATAAATGGCAAGGAGTCGGGGCTTACCGCCGACAACCGCGCACAGATTCTTGAGCAAATCCCTGCTGAAACCATCGACAAGATTGAGGTGATAACAAACCCGTCGGCAAAATACAGCCCTGAGGGAACTGCCGGCATAATCAACATTGTGCTTAAAAAAGACCGACGCGCCGGCTACTACGGAAGCGCAGAAATCAGCGCAAACTCTCGCGGCGGAGGCAATGTGGGCGTAAACATCAATTACAACAGCAGCAAGATCGATGCCTTCGCAGGGGCAGGCTTCAGAATGAGACACCCCAAAGGTGGCTCTATAATGAATCGCGAATTTTCTGACGGCACCTACACCCGGTCAGAGAGTGAAAGCCCCAGTCATGGCAACGGCCTTTTCCTCAGGCTGGGCGCAACATACCATCTCACTGAAAAAGACGACATCTCTCTGAACGGGTTCGGAATGTTCGGCCACAACTGGGGGCATTCCTCAACCGACTATGTGTCGAATGTGCCCGGCAACTGGACATCTAACCTTGACTATGCCCGAAACCGAGGCGACCACCGGGGAATGCACGGCGAACTAAGCTACACCCATAAATGGAGCGACAATCATCTGCTCGACATCACCGGCTCATACAACCACTGGGGCGGCCCTAACTGGAGATCCTATAATCAGGAGATAACCTACCCCGACAGGGAAGAGAACAGATATCAGGAACAGAACATGGACATGGGGGTAAACTCTTGGGAGGCAAAGGTGGACTACACCAATCAGCTCAATGAGTTTCTGAAACTTGAGGCAGGCTACAACGGCAACTTCAGCAAAGAAGACACCCCTGTTGACACCTACAACGGAACCTCCCCTTCCGACATGACGCAAGACAAAGCCCTTTACAATCGCTTCATTTACGTCAACAACGTTTCTGCATTATATGCCACACTGGGCGGGAAAGTGAAAAATTTCAGCTTCTCGGCCGGGCTCAGGACAGAATCCTGGCAAGTCAGAACCCGCTCCCTCGCATTCGGGGAATCGGAAAACGATGTGCCGGAATTCAAGAAAAACAATTTCGCGCTCTTCCCGTCGGCGTTTCTCTCATGGTCGCTACCCCACGACAACGAGATGCAAATCAACTACACCCGACGCCTGAGACGCCCCTGGGGCGGACAGCTCAATTCATTTCATGACATCTCCGACCCTACCAACATCTCATACGGCAATCCGGAATTGCAGCCGCAATATTCCAACGCTTTTGAATTAAACTATATAAAGAGCTGGACATTCCACATGGTGAGCCTTTCGGCCTATGTGCGCACATCGACCGACATGATGAACCGCATCAGCTATCTCGACAACGATGTGATGTATACCACCTGGGCCAATGTGGCAGACCAGGTTAATTCCGGATGTGAGATTGTAATGAAGAACTCGCTCTTCAGAAGCCGACTCGACCTCACCACCACAGTCAATCTCTATAACAACCACATCAGCGCATGGAATTATGATTTCAATGCTGAAAGCGGACATAAGATACCGTTAAGCGGACTAAAGCAGAACAGTTTTGCATGGGATGCGAGAATCATGGCCAATGCAAGGCTTCCATGGTCGCTGTCGGTTCAAGCCACAGGCAACTACAACTCTAAGATGCTTTCCGCACAAGGCTCCCGGCAAGGCGGCTGGAGCGTAGACCTCGGCGTAAGGAGAAATTTCGGGCCGTGGTCAGTGTCTGTCAACTGCAGAGACCTGTTTGACTCCCGCCGGTTCAAGAGCACTACCAACGGGCCCGACTACGTGCAGCACAACGAACGCTGGAGAAATGGCCGCACAATGCGCCTCACGCTCAAATACTCTTTCGGCAACATGAAGGCCAAGCCCAATAAAAATGAGGGCGAGCCGATGGATGGAAGCGGATATGGCGAGGGGGGCGAAATGTAAGAGACGTCTTGCAGATTGAACCCTTTTACAGATTGAAGTAGTAAGTGCCTGTGGTCAAGACGGTATAAAAGTCATATGTGTTGCCGCCAATATAATAGCTTGTGTTATAAGCCGGCGTGTCAAGACCTTTATCCCACATGTCTGTCCATGGATTCCACGCGCTCATCACGGTGGCGTCATATTGAGCGCCATTATAGACATATGCCACATACATCGGGATGGTGCGCCAGATTCCACGGTTGTCGTAGCCACAGGCTATTACATTGACTGTGCCTTGATTAGTCCACGACGGATTGTTAACGACTATAGTGGGAGAACTTGACCATCCCCACGGATTCGGGCCGCCCCACGCAGGAGGTGGCGGCGGCCCCGGATTCCCAATCGAACCCGGGCCGGGGCCCCAGCCTCCGCCCCATCCGCCGCCTACCGGAGCCGGATTGAATCTTCCGCTCGACCCGGGCGCGGGCAGGCTGTTTTGAGCGTAATCCGTGGCCACGCCTCCGCCAATCATGACAGCGGCCATAGCCAGCCCTATCCACATTGTGATATTCCTATTCTTTTCTACCTTAGTGTCTTTCATAGCCAGTTTTGTTTTAAGCAGCTTTAAACATTTAAACAAACATCAATTCAAAAAGATGAGTTCAGACTCCAAGTTTAACATTCGGCGAGCGGTGATTTTGCGACTAAACCTGCATTTCGCGACTGAACCAATTAAAAACCAATTAAAACCGGGGGAGGTGACTGCTATTATAAACTTTTTTTGTAAATTTGCAGATTATTACGCCTTTTAAATGTGAATCACGACCCAGACACATTTCTCAGGCAGAATGATAATATTTTTTTGTGGGTTTACTCCACATTTTTTCATTTTCGATTACATCTGATTCCGCAAGCGGAACTAAAAAATTATTTTTAATGGCTAAACAGGAAGACGTTTTCAAGACCATTGTAGCCCATGCGAAGGAGTATGGGTTCGTGTTTCAATCAAGTGAAATCTACGACGGGCTATCTGCCGTGTATGACTACGGACAGAACGGCGTGGAACTGAAAAACAATATCAAACGCTACTGGTGGGAAGCAATGACAATGCTCCATGACAATATTGTCGGCATAGACTCCGCCATTTTCATGCACCCCACAATCTGGAAAGCCTCCGGACATGTCGACGCTTTCAACGACCCTCTGATTGACAACAAGGACTCCAAGAAGCGCTATCGCGCTGACGTGCTCATCGAAGAGGAAATCGCCAAATTCGACGACAAGATCGGCAAGGAAGTTGCCAAGGCAAGAAAGCGTTTCGGCGAAAGTTTCGACGAAGAGATGTTCCGCCAGACAAATCCTCGCGTGCTTGAAAACAAAAAGAAGCGTGACGAACTTCATGAACGCTTCTCCGAGGCCATGAACGCCAATGACCTCACCGATCTTCGTCAGATTATTCTCGACTACGAAATTGTTGACCCAATCTCAGGAACCAGAAACTGGACTGACGTCCGCCAGTTCAACCTCATGTTCAAAACTGAAATGGGGTCAACTGCCGATGGCGCAATGGAGGTTTATCTGCGCCCGGAAACAGCTCAGGGCATTTTTGTGAACTATCTGAACGTGCAGAAAACGGGGCGAATGCGCATTCCTTTCGGAATCGCACAAATCGGCAAGGCATTCCGCAATGAAATCGTGGCACGCCAGTTCATCTTCAGAATGCGTGAATTCGAACAGATGGAAATGCAATTCTTCGTGCGTCCGGGCGAGGAACTTAAATGGTTTGAATTCTGGCGACAGACAAGACTCCGCTGGCATCAGGCCCTCGGCCTCGGCAACGAGAAATACCGCTATCACGACCACGAGAAGCTGGCCCACTATGCCAATGCAGCAACCGACATCGAATTCCAGATGCCGTTCGGATTCAAAGAGGTGGAAGGCATACACTCCCGCACTAATTTCGACCTCTCCCAGCATGAGAAATTCTCGGGTAAAAAAATACAGTATTTCGACCCCGAGCTCAACGAGAGCTACACACCGTATGTGATCGAGACTTCAATCGGTGTTGACCGCATGTTCCTGACAGTGCTCTGCAGCTGCTATGAAGACCAGCAGCTCGAAGGGGGCGACCGCCGCGTGGTGCTTCATTTCCCGCCGGCTCTTGCCCCGGTGAAATGCGCCGTGATGCCCCTCGTGAAGAAAGACGGGCTCCCCGAGAAGGCACGCGAAATTCAGCATAAACTCCGCTTCGATTTCACATGCCAGGTAGATGAAAAAGACTCTATCGGCAAGCGCTACCGCCGCCAGGATGCAATCGGCACACCTTTCTGCATCACTGTGGACCATCAGACTCTTGAAGACAACACTGTCACACTGCGCCATCGCGACTCTATGGAGCAGGAGCGTGTGAATGCTGACGACCTTGAGAAGATTCTTTCAGAAAAGGTGAGCCTCAACAACCTTCTGAGAAAACTTCTCTGATTCCTCCAACGTTTTATAAGTCTTACAGGCCACTTGCGGGAGCAGGGCCTGCAAGGCATGTAAAACCTTTAATACTTTATGAGATGAGAAAATTTATCAGCAAAATCATTATCGCGATTGTGGCCTTCACCGGCGCTGCGTCTCTTTCTTCGTGCAACTACAACTCTCTTGTGGAGCAGCAGCAAGGCGTAGACCAGGCATGGGCACAGGTGGAGAACCAATACCAGCGCAGAGCCGACCTCATTCCAAATCTGGTGAACACGGTGAAGGGTTATTCCACACACGAAAGCGAAACCCTTGAAAAGGTGACTCTCGCAAGGGCCAAAGCAACATCTATAACAATCGACGCCGACAACCTCACAGAAGAAAACCTCGCAAAATTCCAGGAGGCACAGGGGGAGCTGTCGCAAGCATTGAAGTCGCTGTTGGCTGTGACCGAGGCTTATCCTGACTTGAAAGCCAATCAAAACTTCATGAACCTTCAGACTCAGCTCGAAGGCACAGAAAACCGCATCGCAACTGAACGAATGCGCTACACAGAGGCCGTAAAAGAATACAACACAAGCATAAAGAAATTCCCCACCATGATTTATGCCGGCTGGTTCGGATTCAAGGAGAAGCCTCAGTTCAAAGCGGAAGCCGGAGCTAACAAGGCGCCCGAAGTTCAGTTCTAACTCATCAACAAAATCATGAGATTACAAAAAATCGGATTCATAGCCCTGCCGGCCGTATTGCTTTCGCTCTCTTCCTGTCTCGGCAATGACGACATTAGCAAAAATGACTATGCCGAATGGAGGCAGTCTAACCTTGACTATATAGAGAAAGCGGAGGCCGCCACTATCAACGGCCAAAAACAATATGAAAAAGTGATTCCCGACTGGGACAAGTCGATTTTCACGCTCATCCAGTGGCACAACGACAGGTCGCTGACAGCCAAGAATCTGTCGCCTCTGTCTAATTCCACCTGCAACGTGAAATACACGCTCACGAATATCGAAGGTGACACGCTCGACACTTCTTCCACGCAGACCGAACATGGAGACAGCATTTTCCAATGTCGCCCAAACAACATGATCACCGGCTTCTCTGTGGCTCTCACGAGCATGCACATCGGCGACAGCGTGACTGCCGTGATTCCATACAATGCCGGCTATGGCACTTCCGGATACAATTCCATTCTCCCTTACTCCACGCTTATATTCAGCATCAAGCTTGTGGACATTCCGGCATTTGAAAGCTCCTCTCCCCGGCAATAATCAATCTGACCTGTCATCGCCATGGCCTTGTGACTGCAAGGCCGTGGCGATTTAATTTTATATGACTATATAACCTGCGTATGAAACTTAAAAATCTGATTCCGGCAATTGTTTTTCCTGTTGCTCTATGCACTTTTGCCGAACCATATACCGTAAAAGATTTCAAGGCATCCAGACCTCTAAGCCTGCCTCTGCCTCAAATGCCCGACTCTGCCCTGGCCGGAAAAAATTCATTCGACAAGTCGGAACTTCTCTCGGCAAGAGAAGCCGCTCTCAGGTCGCAGCTTCAGAACTGGACCGCCATGGCGGCCGACACGGCAGGATTTCTCCGCCTTGCAAATGCAAAAGACGTGCCTGCCCTTCATTCGCTTTCATCCCGGATAAGAGCCTCCCGTTTTGCAAAAGGGAAAGTGTCAATATCATCCACCTCCATGGCAGATGTGCTTCTGAACGGCGTGTCTGTTCTGAAAAAGACAACCTCTGATTCAACAGCCACTTCTCAGGATGCACCCATAACCCTCAACCCTGAAACAGACTACGACATTCAAGTGAACATCCTCTCTCTGCCTGACGACAAGAGCGAGCCACAGTTTAAACTTGAATTCATACCCGACGATCATTTCTCAGATGTAGAAATCAAAAGCGGAGCCGACATCAGGAAGCGATTCAATCTTGACCAGACTTCTCTCGGCAAACGTGCAAGCGGAGCCTACCTTTCGCCCGACGGAAAATATGTGATATTGCGTTATTCGGAGATGTTCGACGCCAATAACCGCTCGTCACACACCGTTATGCTTGAGACTGCCACAGGCAACATCGTGAGCGCCAACATCCCGGACGACGCCGACTGGATGCCCACAGGCTCGCAGATTTATCATGCCGTGGCCGAAGGGAATCTGTTCGATGTCTACACCATAGACGTGCCCTCGATGAAATCTACGCTGATTGCGGAAAAGATTTCCACCAACAGCATTACCTGGGCTCCTGACGCGGAATGGTTCGCTTACTACAAAAAGGTAGACGGCATTGCCGACCAAGGGCCGCTTAAACGTGTGCAAAGCCCTGACGACCGCATCCCAGGACATCGCGACCGCTGGTATCTTCGCAAATACGACCCCAAGAATCGAATCTCGACTCCTCTCACTTACGGCGGCCCCGACACTTATCTCATGTCGATCTCGCCCGACAGCAAAAAATTAGTCTACAGTGTGAACATCGAGACCCCCTCGGAATATCCTTTCTATAAAAACAGCATTATAGAACTCGATATGGCCACACTAAAGACCGACACGCTCTTCACAGTGCCGTCGTCAGTAAGCAGCGCCATTTACTCTCCCGACGGAAAGCGACTGTTTGTGGTGAGCGGCCCTTCCGCATTCGGGGAAATAGGTGTAAACGCAGGAAAACATCCCATCCCTAATGATTTCGATAATCAGGGCTATATCTTCGACATCGCCTCAAAGACCGCCAAGCCAATGACCCGCGATTTCGACCCTTCGCTCCACGGCGGATACACCTGGAATGAGAAAGACGGAAAAATCTATTTCATAGGCGAGGAAGGGTTTGACAATCCGATTTTCTCGCTCGACCCGGTTTCCGGCAATATCACAAAGATCATGACAGAGCTTCCGGCTGTATATTCCCTTTCAATGGGCGAAAATTCTGATGAATGGCTCGCCTATGTGGCCCAAGGGTTCAACAACACCGGCGCGGCATATATGCTCAACCTGAAGTCGGGGGAGACACGCTTGCTTTCCGACACCATGCAGGATTATCTCAGCGATGTGGAATTCGGCAAAATAGAGCCCTGGAAGTTCAAATCTGAAAAAGGAGACATAATCGACGGCATCATGTGCCTTCCTCCGGAATTTGACCCGACAAAAAAATATCCGCTCATTGTGTATTATTACGGAGGCACCGCTCCCAGCGCGGCGGGAATGACATCGCCCTACTCTCCCCAGGTGTTCGCATCAAGAGATTATGTTGTGTATGTTCTGAACCCAAGCGGCACAACCGGCTACGGGCAAGAGTTTTCAGCACGCCATGTCAATGCCTGGGGCAAGCTCACAGCCGATGAGATTATCGAAGGCGTCAAAAAATTCTGCAAAGAGCACAGTTTTGTAGATAGCGACAAGATCGGATGTCTCGGAGCAAGCTACGGCGGATTCATGACCCAGTACCTTCTCACCAAGACCGACATCTTTACGGCAGCGGTCAGCCATGCTGGAATCTCAAACGTGACAAGCTACTGGGGAGAAGGGTTCTGGGGATACTCCTACAATTCTGTGGCAGCCGCCAAGTCTTATCCTTGGAACAACCCGAAACTCTTCACAGAGCAAGGCTCCCTTTTCAACGCAGATAAAATCCACACTCCTCTCCTCCTGCTCCACGGCACAGTCGACACCAATGTGCCGATTGGAGAGAGCATCCAGATATTCAACGCCTTGCGCATCCTCGGACGCGACGTGGAGTTTATCACAGTTGAAGACCAGAACCACATCATAACCGATTTTGAGAAAAGGAAAATCTGGCAGGCATCCATCATGGCATGGTTTGCAAAATGGCTGCAAGACGATCCTCGCTGGTGGGAAAGCATGTATGGGAATTAAACAATGTGAATCGTCCGGTTGTTCCAATATCGAATAATTCAAATTGTAATGAAATCAAGACTCTTTTCAGGCAAATGGCTTCTTATGCTTTCGGCATTCGCGTTGGCCGGCTCATCTTGTGGCGAAACAGAAAAAACTGAATCCGTCACCGCTGAAATAACAGCCGCCCAGATGCAGGGCCGCGACGCCGCACGCCGTTTCATTCATCAGGACTGGAGCAGTTTCTCAAAACTCTCCGAGAGGCTCGACTCAGTAGACAGCATGAAGAAACGCACCGTCTCCGGCAAACATCCGCAAGCTACAGCCGCCTTTGATTCAACATTTATTTCAACTGTAAGAACAATCCGCCCGGAACTGGCTAAGGAAATCGAGAGAGAGAAAAACAAGCATTAAGACGTTTTGCTCCTTACCGGGACAAAACCATTATAACCAAGCTCATAAAAAAGGAGGACACGTGTCCTCCTTTTTTATGAGCTTATCATATCGGGTGAATCGTCACAGTTTATGCCTGAACACCTGTCACCATCTTTTGTTTACCTTCAATCCCGATTCCAAACAGAGCAAAATCATATATTGCCGGGTCATCCGGGCGAAGAGTGCGCAACACTCCGGTGAGCATTTCAACACTCTTCCTGTCGTTGGCTTTTCTTGTCAGCAATCCTAATTCTCGCGACACATTCCTCACATGCACATCAAGAGGAATGTATAACTTTGACTTCGGTATCGAATGCCATAATCCCATATCGACAATCCCATCGTCGCGCACCAGCCATCTCAATGCCATGTTTACACGCTTCAGAGCCGTCTGGTCAAGGTTGACAGGAAGACATTGACTGCACGTGGCACCTCCGTTGACATCACACATCACCTTTTGCATTTCCCCCACAAGTCTCCAGGCCGGAGATGAGTCGCCTCCCGCATTAACGGCAGAAGAGAACGCGTCGAGGCTTCCGAATTCATCATAAATGCGCTTCATGCCTCTTAGAAAATATTGGAAATGACGCCCGAAAAAAGTGCGATGAAGATTCATATCAGGATTCAAGTCCTCATATCCCTCATCCATCACATATTTATATGGCTCGTAATCCATCAGAGAGAGCAACCTTTCTGCATCGCGACAAATCATCTTGCGGTTTCCCCACGCTATTATCGCCGACAGAAAGGCAGTAATCTCCACATCTTGCAATCGTGAAAACCTGCGCGGAAATTGCACAGGGTCGCTATCAATAAAACTTGGATTATTTATTCGCTCCGCCTCGGAATCCAGCAACTCCCTCACATCGGCAGGCACAGAAATGTCACTCATAATTCATTTCATTTAAACTTTGTTTCCACCGGCTCCGACTCCCTGTTCATTCTGTCGAGGGCAGTCACAACAAATGTAGAGCCCTCAGCCGAAGGGCCCTCAGAATAATCTTCCACCAGCACTCCGGTGTAGGGCGTGATGGCAATGATGGTCTGCGCATCTTCAATGTCAATAGTCTCCCCGGGGAAGAACTGATACACCACATATTTCACCTGGTCTGTCTCCAGCGGAAGGCTCGCTCCAACCTGACCGGTCCAGGTGAGGAAAGTCTGCCCGTTTTCATTCACGAGCGAGAGATCTTTCACAGGGTCAGGCTTTAAAGACTTGTCGCCATAGGCAGGCGGGATGGCCAAGGTGGACTGATATTTCAAAGCCAGTGAATCTGCCACCCCTTTATAATTGTCGGTCACCCAATATCCATGCCACCACACATTCCCTTGCACATTAGGGAGCCTTCTGGAAAGCCTCACCTTTGTGTCTAGTTCATTCTTGTCGTTGTTTCCGGGGTCGGCCGTGTTCATTGTGCGCTGCACATCCTGCCCGATATAGACATCCACCCCATGCGCATTATCATTCCACCACTGGGCAAGATGACGGCTCGGGGCCGCCTTCATGTCGAGTGTCCAGTAGAGCTGAGGGGCAAGATAATCAACCCAGCCATTCTTTGCCCACAAAAGCACATCGGCATACAGGTCGTCATAATTCTGGAGGCCGCTGCTGTTGCTCCCTCTGCTGTCAGAACTTTTATTCCGCCAGATTCCAAAAGGGCTGACCCCGAATCTCACCCATGGCTTTTCGTCTTTTATGCTTGCATACAGCTGCTCAATAAGCAAATCCACATTATGGCGGCGCCACTCCTTTCGCTCCATTCCGTTGCCAAACTTGCGATAGCTTGCATCATCTGCCTCAAATCTTTTGCCGTTGGCAGGATAAGGATAAAAATAGTCATCGATATGAATTGCATCCACATCATAGCGCCTCACAATATCCCCTACCACCTCGCAGATAAAATCCCTGTTCTCCTTATATGCGGGGTCAAAAAAGGTCTGTCCATTGAATTTCACAAATCTGTGAGGCTCCTTTTTTGCCATATGCTCAGACGGCAAGACCTCTTTTGCATTCGATGTCACTCTATACGGATTCAGCCAGGCATGAAACTCCATTCCGCGTTTATGTGCCTCTTCGATGGCAAACTCCATAGGGTCCCATTCCGGATCGGGAGCCTTGCCTCGTTTCCCGGTGAGCCATTCAGTCCAAGGCTCAAGATCCGACTTATACATGGCGTCAGCCGTAGGGCGCACCTGAAAAATCACGGCATTGCATCCTGCGTCCTGCAGTTTTTGGAACTGGTCAATTATGTATTTCTGCGCCTGCTCAGTCGACTTGTTCTTCCATTGTGTCTGCCCGATGACATGAAGCCACGCACCTCTGAACTCTCGCTTCGGGTTGTCGGCAAATGCCATGTTCACGCATAACGATGAAGCCAACAATGAAGCGCCGAGAAAATATCTATTAAAAAGTTTCATTGTCTTTTGATTCTTCTACAAAACTCGCTGCCAATTATTCAATGTTTTCAGTAGATGACAAAAATTGAATTTATGCTGTTAAACATCTAATCTTTAGGCGATTAAATTTGTAAAAGTCC
>VSPM01000056.1 GCA_009775365.1 Muribaculaceae bacterium | reverse complement strand
CTGAAGAAGTGTTGCGAGAATCCGGATTTGATCCTCAGGATAAAGGAGGCAATAAGGGAGGCAAAAAAGTGTCGGCATCAAATTCAAATGAATTGTCGGGCGCTCCTCAGAAACTGAGCGACATGACGCTTTCTCAACTTTCAGATGCTATGATGCTTGCCGCTGAAAATGAAGACTATGAAGAGGCTGCAAGAATCAAGGCAGAAATAGAAAAACGAAACACTCAAAATGACAATCAATGAAAAACAGAAAAAAAAGAATTGATCTTATAATAGAACTGATCAGAAATCAATGTATAGGAAGCCAGGAAGAGTTGGCTGATATTCTCGCAAAAAAAGGACATCGTGTCACTCAGGCCACACTTTCACGCGACTTGAAAATGCTGCGCACCACAAAAGTGCCCACTGACCGAGGCACATACATGTATGTGCTTCCTGACAGTGATTCTTTAAAAGACAAGATTCTGTCTTTCGGGCAGGTGCCTCCTCATGCCAATTATCAGAGTGGTTTTGTGTCGATTTGTTTCTCAGGCAACATCGCTGTGATAAAAACCCGCAATGGCTATGCCTCAGGGCTTGCATATGATATCGACATGAGCCACGCATCGGAAATTCTTGGCACAATCCCTGGGTCAGACACTATATTTGCCGTGTTGCGCGAAGATGTTACGAGAGAGAGGGCCAAAGAACTTTTTGCGAGGATTCTGTCAATAAATATCACAGAAACCTCCTTGTGATGTTTTATATGGTTATAATCTAATAATAATAGTCCTAAGATGATAAAAGTTGGTATAATCGGTGCAGACAAGCCCGACAGCGGAGAATTGCTCCGGATTCTTGTCAATCACCCGGAGGTGGATGTGGTTTCACTCTTTGCCCCCGGAATGACTGGCAGGCAAGTCACATCGTGTCATGCCGGTTTTATAGGCGAAAGGGCTATGACTTTCTCCGATAAAATCGATCCCTCCAAACTTGATGTAGTGTTTATTGCCGACGATTCCCAAGTGGGTAAAGATGTGAAAGACAGGGTTGCGGAATGGCCTGAACTTAGGGTTATTGATTTGTCGCCATCTCGTTTTGACGGTTCGCTTTCTTCAGAATTCGCATATGGGTTGTCGGAAATTAACAGAAAAGGGCTTGTGAGAGGTGCAAAATATGCCGCAGTTCCTTCCCCTATGGCAGCGTTGGCTCTTATCGCGTTATATCCTCTGGCATCGCATTTGTTGCTATCCGCTGACCTTGAAGTTGTAGTGTCGGCACCTGATGACATAGTAAAAAGCGTGGACACCAACATAATCACAGATGAGATTTTATGGCAATTGAGAAATGCACAGTCAAGTTTTGATGGTAATGTCACGATAAAGCTGCTGCCTGCCGATTCTCATAGGGTGATGAGGATTCACACAATTTTGAAATGTCCTCTGGCATTGGATGAAGTCGAGAAAATATATGATAGCATCTTTGATGACCATAATTTTACTTTCACCTCATTTTCTAATGTGGGAGGAGAAGAAGTGGAAGGAACTCAAAAAAGCGTGGTGTCGTTTAATAAGCCGGGGGCCGGGCTTCTGGAAATTGTCTGTGTGGCCGACTGTAGGTTAAGGGGCGGTGCCGGAGATGCTGTTCATGCCATGAATCTTCTTTTTTCATTACATGAAAAAGTAGGCCTTCAGTTAAAATCGGCGGCATATGGTTCATGTGGCGAAACGGTTTCAAAAGTTGCGTCATGGTTTGCATGAGATATGGGGGTGTGATACGTTATTCTTAATGTCTAAGCAATGTCGGTTAATAAAGTAATTCTGTTGGGTCATGTAGGAGCCGATCCTGAGATTAGGTATCCGGAGAAAGATCGTCAGATTGCATATCTCTCGCTTGCCACAAATGAGGTGAGAGGAGCAGCTCGCACGGAAATGACCGAATGGCATTCGCTCGTTTTTGGAGGGCAGAACGCTGTCATGGTAGAGAGATATGTGAGAAAGGGCTCACAGCTTTATGTGGAAGGCTATTTGCGGACTCGCGAGTATGAAGACCGCATGAAGATTGTAAGACGCAGAACAGAAATCATTGTTGAGCGTTTTGAAATTGTGGGGCGTAAATGATTATTCATTGCCTCGGTTAATATTATTATTAAATCTAAAATTATTATTGTAGTCAGAAATGAGAAAATGGCGAATTGAAGATTCTGCTGAAATCTACAACATTAGCGGATGGGGGCTCAAATATTTCTCGATAAATGAGAAAGGCCATGTTCAGGTAACACCAAGAGAAGGATGCGCTCCTGTAGATCTCAAGGAAGTTATTGATGAACTTAAAATCCGCGATGTCTCGGCTCCGGTGCTTTTAAGGTTTCCGGATATTCTCGATAATAGAATTCAGAAAATCTCCTCTTGCTTTAAAAAAGCGGCAGAAGATTACAACTATAGTGGGCAGAACTTTATTGTGTATCCCATTAAAGTGAATCAGATGCGCCAGGTGGTTGAGGAGATTGTGAGCCACGGCAATAAATATAATATCGGTCTTGAAGCCGGTTCAAAGCCGGAGCTGCATGCTGTGCTGGCAGTCAACACACACAACCATTCTTTAATCGTCTGCAATGGCTACAAAGATGAGGACTATGTAGAGCTGGCGTTGCTTGCTCAAAAAATGGGTCGCAGGATATATCTTGTGGTCGAGAAACTCAATGAGTTGAAACTCATTGCAGATGTGGCTAAGCGTCTTGCTATAACTCCCAACATCGGCATAAGAATCAAATTGTCGTCTTCAGGAAGCGGGAAGTGGGAAGAATCAGGCGGCGATGTCAGCAAGTTCGGCCTTAATTCTTCCGAACTGCTTGATGCTTTGTCGTTTCTTGAAAAGAATGGCATGAAGGATTCTCTTAAACTCATTCATTTCCATATCGGAAGCCAGATTACAAAGATTCGGAGAATAAAGAATGCGTTGAGAGAAGCCATGCAGTTCTATGTTCAGCTCTCAAAGATTGGTTTCAACATTGATTTTGTCGATATAGGGGGCGGGCTTGGTGTTGACTATGACGGAACTCGGTCTTCATATGGAGAGAATTCCATGAATTACTCTATTCAGGAATATGTCAACGACTCTGTGTCTGCTCTTGTGGATGTCTGCGTAAAGAATGGCCTCCCTCAGCCTAATATAATAACTGAAAGCGGACGTTCGCTCACGGCTCATCACTCTGTGCTCGTAATAGAAGTGCTCGAAACAACTCAGTTGCCTATATGGGGCGACAACGAAGAAATCGATGCAGATGCTCATGAACTGACTAAGGAGCTCTATCAGATATGGGACCGTATTAATCCTACGACCATGTTTGAGGATTGGCATGATGCCTTGCAGATTCGGGAAGAGGCGTTGGAACTTTTTAGCCTCGGTCTGCTCGATCTTAGAACAAGGGCTCAAATTGAAAAACTCTTCTGGTCGGTGGCGAGAGATGTGAATGACCTGACTCGATCTATGAAGCACCCGCCGGAGGAGCTGAAAAAAGTAGACAAGATGTTGCCTGAAAAATATTTTTGCAACTTCTCTCTTTTCCAAAGTCTCCCCGATTCGTGGGCAATAGACCAGGTTTTCCCGATTATGCCTATATCTCGTCTTGATGAAAAACCATCACGAAGATGCACAATCCAGGATATAACTTGCGACTCTGACGGTAAGATAAGCAGGTTTGTTTCTCCACAAGGCATGTCATACTCTCTCCCTGTCCATGCCCTGAAACAGAATGACCATTACTATATAGGCGTTTTCCTTGTGGGCGCATATCAGGAAATTCTTGGAGACCTTCATAATCTTTTCGGCGACACAAGCGCCGTGCATATCTCGGTAAACAAAGAAGGGTATGAGATAGAGCAGGTGATTGATGGAGAACCGGTGGCCGATGTGTTGGACTACGTGGAATATAGTCCTAAAAAACTTGTGCGTAATCTGGAGGCATGGGTTTCGAGGTCTGTGAAACAAGGCGTCATCACACCCGAAGAGGGGCGTCAGTTCCTGAATAATTATCGTTCAGGGTTATATGGCATCACTTATCTCGAAAGAGACTGATTCCTGAATAATGAGATATTTTCTGAAGTTATCATACAACGGCGAAAAATTTCATGGCTGGCAGTCACAGCCGAATGCCGTTAGTGTTCAACAAAAAATTGAGGAGACGTTGTCAATTGTGACACGTCTTCCAATTTCGATTGTAGGTGCCGGTAGAACAGATGCCGGAGTCCATGCGTATGAAATGTTTGCTCATTTCGACATTATGGAGCCTGTGGCCGATAAAAAGCGTTTTCTGACATCTATCAACAGATTAATCGGACCTGAAATAGCATTCCATGACCTAATAGAGGTGTCAGACGATGCTCACGCCAGGTTTGATGCTACAGAGCGCACATATAAATATTTCGTCACTTACGAAAAAACGCCTTTCCTTTTTCCATATTGCTGGCATTCACCATCTGTTCTTGATATTGATGCAATGAATGAAGCTGCCTTGTTGTTATTGCACACAAAAGATTTTACATCTTTTGCAAAACTTCATTCTGACGTTAAAACCAATATCTGTGACGTAAGAGAGGCCGGATGGGAAATCATGGATATGGGCAGCCATGATGCTCAGCGCATGCCGCTAATGGGTTCGGGAATTGTTTTCACAATCACAGCCGATAGATTTTTGCGAAATATGGTCAGAGCAGTAGTGGGCACCCTTGTAGAGATAGGTAGAGGGAAATTGACGTTAGACGGTTTTAAAAGCATCATCGATAGTAAAGACCGATGTGCAGCCGGTGCCTCCATGCCGGGGAATGCGTTATTCTTATGGAGGGTGAAGTATCCGTATATTTAACGTCTTTCGTGTCAAGAATTCAAAATATATAGCGTAATGTTGTCAGATAAGGCAAAAGGTTATTTAATCGGGGCATTGGCTGCTGCCAGTTACGGCACTAACCCGCTCTTTGCAATACCGCTTTATGAAGAAGGCATGAATCCGGACTCTGTGTTGTTCTTTCGATATCTGCTTGCAATTCCGGTAATGGGAATAATGCTTCTTGTGAGAAGAGGGAGAGAGGAATTTGCAGTGGGTCGAACGCAATTGTTTCAATTGGCAGTGATGGGCATACTTATGGCTTTTTCTTCTTTATCATTGTTTTTGAGCTACACATATATGGACGCAGGGATAGCGTCGACATTGCTTTTTGTGTATCCTATTATGGTGGCTTTAATTATGATGATTGGATTTCATGAAAAACTGTCGGCAGTTACTGCTTTGTGCATATTGCTCGCTTTGTCGGGGATTGCATTGCTTTATAAAAATTCTGATGGAACCACTTTAAGCCTCTTTGGCACAATAATGGTCATGGTTTCATCGCTCACATATGCAATCTATATAGTTGGTGTTAATCAGACCAAATTAAGAGATATGCCGACACTAAAGGTGATTTTCTATGTTTTGCTTTTCGGGCTAAGTGTGTTTGCTGTGAAAATAATGATTTCAGATGACTTTGTTTTCCCGTTGTCATATAGGTCGTGGCTCTGCCTGCTTGGAATTGCCATTCTCCCTACGGCAGTTTCTTTTATATGCACCACATCTGCTATTCAACTGATAGGTCCTACTCCCACAGCGATTCTTGGTGCTCTTGAACCGCTGACAGCTGTGGCGATAGGTGTTACTCTATTCGGAGAAGTGGTCACACCGCGAATAGCATTGGGCATATTATTGATTCTTATTGCAGTTTCGGTGGTGGTTGGAGGCGAAAATATTGATCGCCATCTGACTCATATAAGAAAACTCTTTCCTCGTAAATTAAAAAAATCGTAATATCAGATTCATTATCTTTCTCTCAATATGAACCATACAGATGCAGAAAGTAAAATAAAGTTCCTCAGGGAAGAACTTCATCGTCATAATCACAATTATTATGTGCTTAACTCTCTTGAAATATCGGATAAAGAGTTCGACATGATGCTTAAAGAACTGGAAATGCTCGAAAAAGAGTTTCCGGAGTATTATGATTCGTTGTCCCCTACACAGCGGGTTGGTTCCGACCTCACAAAAGGATTTGAACATGTTGTGCATGAGCGCCCGATGATGTCGCTGTCAAACTCATATTCTATTGAAGAAGTCGACGAGTGGTTTGAACGCGTTCGGAAGTCTTTGGAGGGTGAGTCTATTTCGATTGTGGGCGAATTGAAGTTTGATGGCACATCTATCTCGATAACCTACAAAAATGGCAGGATGGTCAGGGCGGTTACACGTGGCGATGGCACACAAGGCGATGATGTGACGGCTAATGTGAAAACTATACGCAGCATTCCTCTTCAGTTGCAGCCGGGAGACTGGCCGGATGAATTTGAAATAAGAGGAGAGATTCTAATGCCTTGGGAGGTGTTTGAAAAACTTAACGCGGAGCGCGCATATAATGAGGAGGCATTGTTTGCAAATCCTCGAAATGCGGCTTCAGGCACTTTGAAAATGCAGGATTCGAGAGAAGTGGCCAAGCGTTGTCTTGATGCGAGGTTTTACTATATGTTGAGCGATGATTTGAAATATGATAATCATTTCGACAACATGAAAGCGGCATCGCGATGGGGATTCAAAGTGTCGGATGCTATGAGAAAAATGTCATCGTTAAGTGAAGTAAACGAATATATAAACTATTGGGATAAACAGAGGAAGGAACTCCCTGTCGCTACTGACGGACTCGTGTTTAAAGTCAATTCTTTGCGCCAGCAACTGAATCTCGGATTCACCGCCAAGTCTCCACGCTGGGCTATAGCGTTTAAGTTCAATCCTGAAAATGCATGCACAAGATTGAGGTTTGTGTCTTTTGAAACCGGGAGAATGGGAATTGTGACCCCTGTTGCAAATCTTGAGCCTGTATTGCTCTCCGGAACAATTGTGAAGAGAGCGTCTCTTCATAACGATGACATAATTCAAGAATTAGACATTCATGAAGGCGACTGGCTTTATGTGGAAAAAGGTGGTGAGATTATTCCCAAGATCACGGGTGTGGAGATCTCTCGACGAGAAAAAGACGCAACCAAGATAAAGTTTGTGACAAAGTGTCCTGAGTGTGGCACGGAGCTTGTAAGAATATATGGTGATGCCGCGTGGTGTTGCCCCAATCACTATGGGTGTCGCCCGCAGATAACTGGCAAGATTGAACACTTCTGTGCGCGTAGGATGATGAACATTGACGGCATTGGGGAGGAGACTGCAGAGCTTTTGTTCGGATGTGGCATGGTCGAGAAAATAGCTGACCTTTATGATTTGACTCAGGAGAGGCTTGAATCTCTCGACCGTGTGGGCGCAAAGACTGCCAAGAGAATTATTGATGGCATAGAAGCATCGAAGTCTGTGCCGTTTGAGCGTGTGGTCTATGCTCTTTCTATTCCGAATGTTGGGGAAACAACTGCAAAGCGTCTTGCAATGTCTGTAAAGACAATGGATAATCTGTTGGAAATGTCGGAGGAAAGCCTCACTGCCATCCCTGATGTGGGGCCTGTGATTGCGAAATGTATCTACGACTATATGCATGACCCGGTGAATGCTGACATTATCAGGCGTCTTACTGAAGCCGGTGTAAGAATGAGTCTGTCGGAAGACAAGATGTCGCCTACGGGTGATGCTTTAAATGGCAAGATAATTGTGATTTCAGGCACATTTGTCCATCATTCAAGAGATGAATACAAGGAGATAATAGAGCGAGAAGGAGGTAAGAATGCAGGCAGCATTTCCAAGAAAACATCATTTGTGCTTGCCGGCGACAACATGGGGCCTGCAAAGAGGGAGAAGTGTGAGAAACTTGGAATCCCTATGATTTCAGAAGAAGAGTTTTTGAACATGATTTGATATAAATAAATAGATTTGATTATAGATAGTTACGGCTCAGTTGGTTTGTGTAAGAATCAGCTGAGCCGGATATATATATGATGAGAAGCCTCGGGAATATCAAAGATTTTTAAGAAGGCTTATGCGTTCATGCGGGTTTTGCGCTCCGAAAACGTAACTCCCTGCAACAAGAATGTCAGCTCCCGCTTCTTTGAGAGCTGCGCCGGTGGTTTCATTTACGCCTCCGTCAATCTCGATCTTTGCTTTTGAATTGCTGCTTTTTATCAAGTTTAATAATTCTTTTGTCTTTTTTAGAGTGTTGGGGATGAATTTTTGCCCTCCGAAGCCGGGGTTGACCGACATGAGTAAAACAAGGTCTACGTCTTCAATAATGTCTGAGAGCAACGACACCGGAGTTGCCGGGTTCAGAGTTACACCTGCTTTCATCCCGGCTTGGTGGATACGGCTCACAACACTGTGTAGATGTGTGCACGCCTCGTAGTGAACATTCATGATTTCAGCTCCGAGGTCTCTGACTTGTGAAATCCATTTGTCCGGCTCAACAATCATCAGATGAACATCAAGTGGCTTTCTGCATATTTTGCTTACTGAGCCAAGCACAGGAAATCCGAAAGATATGTTAGGCACAAATACTCCGTCCATCACATCCAGATGCAGATAATCGGATTCTGACGAGTTTATCATTTCTATATCCGGAGTGAGATTCGCAAAGTTTGCTGCCAGTAAAGATGGTGAGACTTCCATAAGATTTGTGTTATTTTAGATTTAAGGAATTTATTTTGGTTTAGTAAAAATAGAATACTGTCGCTGCTGGCAACGACAGTATTCATGATTTGATTCGTTATTGCTTTTTAGAATTCTCTTTAGGTTTGAAGGCATTCCATAGGATGAACAGCAGGCAGACCACTGCAATGCCATAACCGAACCATGTGAGATATTTGTTATACTCCTCTACCTTTATGAAAAGCTGGTCGGGAGAGACTGTAGTGGAAAGCCAGTATCCTAATGCCCCGAGAATTGTATTCCATACCAGTGCTCCAAGTGAAGTGAAGATGGCGAATTGCCCGATGTTCATCCTGGATATTCCGGCAGGAATAGAAATTAGTTGTCGTATAGCAGGAATAAGTCGTCCGATAAAAGTAGATATGGCTCCGTGCTTATCAAAATAAGCTTCTGCTTTTTCTACTTTTGCCCTGTTTATCATTAGCATGTGCCCTACTCTGCTGTCGGCAAAAGCATACACTACGGGCCTTCCTATCCATAAGGCAAGGTAATAATTTATGAATGCACCTGCTAATGCACCTAAAGTGGCCATCACCACCACCATGAAAATATTCATGTCGGCTCCGGCTCCGGTATTGGTGCAGGCAAGATAAGCCGCAGGCGGCACCACCACTTCGGAAGGAAATGGAATAAAAGAACTCTCAATCACCATAAACAGGAAGACGAAGAGATAATTTGCATTTTCAACAAACCATTGAAAGAACTGGCTTGCGTCGAATATTGCAAGAGAAACAAGGTCAAGCATAATTAATATATTAGATTGTGTTTGTACTTGTTAGGGTCAATAGGAGTGCTAAAACGGATTGTTGTTTCAACTTTATAGCAGTCCTGTTGACTCAAGCATTGTTTTATAGTATTCTGATTTCTTTTCCAATTTCATTGGATATGCCCTGGATGTAGAAGGCATTCGCCAATGCCGAAACTCTCTGCGGGAGCCATCTTCCAATTTTATGGAACATTCGCGCCACTCTCCTACTTTCGGAACATCGGTGCCGGTGAGCATTGCAATGATGCCGGCCGCTTTTTCACCGGTTGTGGCAACCGCATGGCATTCAGGAATCTCTCCCAATGTCCATGCAAGATCTATCGGCTTGTCTATGCGTAGCCATTTGTCGGAGGCATTGTCTTTGGTGCGTACAACCTCTTTGCCGGTGTCGCTGAGCGCTATGCCTTTGCAAGATAGAAGATTCTTGATTTCTTCTATTGCAAAAGTCTTGTGCTCGGCGTCGACCAGCGCATCTTTCGACCCGAAATATATTAATCCGAATATTCGCCACATGTCATTGATGAAATTCGGATAATAGAAATGCATAGACCATTTGTTTTGCTTTGGAGGAAATGTCCCGCACATCAATAATTTTGCACCCGATGGCAGGAATGGTTCAAGAGGATGGTTCTCTGTTGGTTGCAGCTTGCTCATTTCTTTTTAAGAGCGGCTACAAAGTTATCGGCAAGACGACTGATTTCCACAAGTGTCTCTTCGCTCATGGATTGTTTCATCACGAGAGAATCGACCACCTCCATCTTCATGCTTTCCACATATTCGTTAATCTTTGTGGCGGCGGCCGATGCCCATGTGAAAGATCCGAAAGTGGCAAATACTTTGTTTTTGATCTCTCTCGTCTCCATTGCTATCATGAATGCTTCGACGGCAGGGAAAATGTGCATTGAATATGTAGGTGAGCCAACAATGATGCCTTCATATCTGAAAGCGTCTGAAATCATGTAGCTCATATCTGATTTTGCAGCATCATGGATTTTGATGTTCTTGATGCCACGGCTTGCAAGCTGGCGGGCAATCTCCTCTGCAACTTCTGCCGTGTTGCCATACATGGAGCCATAAATGATAGTGACCCCGGGCTCGCTTTCATATCTGCTCAGACAATCGTAAATGCCTGCCACTTCGGCTATTTTATCGTGCCATACAGGACCGTGGGTAGAGCAGATAAACTTTATGTCAAGGTCTTTGGTTTTATCAAGAGCTCGTTGCACAAATCGTCCGTATTTTCCAACGATATTAGAATAGTAGCGGTAAATTTCGTCTCGATACCATGCTGTTTCCATTTCGTAGTCTATCACGCCGCCATTGAGCGCACCGTATGTGCCGAAGGCGTCGCCGGAGAATATCACTCCGTCTTCTTCCACGAATGTCATCATTGTTTCGGGCCAATGAACCATAGGGGTAAGTATAAATTTCAACGTTTTTCCGCCTAATTCCAAGGTTTCTCCATCGGCTATTTCAATCATTCTGTCTTCAGGAATGCCATAATATCCCTTCACCATCGAAAGAGTTTGCTTATTTCCAATAAGTTTTGCCTCGGGATAATGGTCAAGAATCACGGGAATCCCCCCAGAGTGGTCAGGTTCCATGTGGTTTATAACCAGATAATCAATCTGAGCAGAACCAATCTGGTCGTTTATGCCATGAATAAGTTCATTTACTGCTCCTATTTCTACTGTGTCGATAAGAGCTATTTTTTCAGCACCTTTTACGATATATGAATTGTAGCTCACTCCATAAGGAAGTGGCCACATAGCCTCGAAACGATCGGTTGTACGGTCATTTACACCTACATAAAGGATATCTTTAGTAATTTCTCTGATGTTCATTGTTGTCGTGTTGATGTTTTCTTATTGCAAAATTACTTAAAATTCATTTTATAGCCAACTATTCCACTTTGTAATTAATATGACCTTTTAAAATATTAAGGTTGTAACGGAGATAGAGATAAAAGGAAATAAAAGGTTTGGGTATGAAATGAATTTTACAGTTCATGTAGGTGTGTGAATAAACAAAAAATAGTAATTTTGCGGAGTTTTTTAGTCAGTGTTTTGGTGTCTTTAAGCATTATTAAGAGATGAAAGCATATATTGTTACCATTCTTCTTTTGGTCATATCCAATGTCTTTATGACTATTGCATGGTATGGCCATTTAAGATTGCAATCTGCCGGAATTGCAAAAGACTGGCCTTTGTATTTGGTCATTCTCACTTCCTGGGGAGTTGCGCTTTTTGAATATTGCTTCATGATTCCTGCCAATAAGATAGGATTTCATGAGAATGGAGGTCCCTACTCTCTGTTTCAATTGAAGGTGATTCAGGAAGTGATTTCGTTGACTGTGTTTACATTGCTTGCAATCTTCTTTTTTTCCGGTGAGAAACTGCATTGGAATCATGTGGCGGCGTTCATTTGTCTTGTAGGTGCTGTGTGTTTCACTTTCCTTCCCGATAAATAAGCGCGACATTCTTTCAGGATAAATAAGGAGCAGTGGAGAGTTTTCCTCCCCCTGCTCTTTATTTATTTATTCGGGTGTTCAGTAGAATGTTCCAACTTTTATGTTCTTTTTATAGTTGTAATATTTTATATATCAGTAAAATATCCTCAATAAAATCGCTAATTTTTGAGTTGAATTTTACCATGTTTTTCAACATTGTTCTATTACACAGAATCACTAATGTATATCAGGAACTTATGGCTATTCACTCATGATTTTTGATTCAAAAATGAGAACATAGAACTGAACACCCTACAAAGTTACTTAATCGCAGGGAGACTTCGGTCTCCTATTTTGTGTTGCAGGCTATTTCCGGCTAAAAGTTACCTTTGGCATGGATGCGCTCAACGGAGGCTTGCTCAGCCCCCTCGGCGCGCGGCCTTCCCCTGAGGAGGAGTGAGGTTTAGGCCGTTGCACTTCTTATTGGAAACTTCAATGACCGTGTTCAGTCGTTTGACAATCAATCAATTTGCCTAAATAAGAAAATTTGAGTAATTTTGCATTAATATATCTTCTTCTCCCCTCTCCATATCGTGTGTTTATTTAACTTATAAGTAGCTTTCAATGATAAATGAATGCTACTTAAAAAATTAATAATATAGTTTATTGTTGTAAGCTGCTTAATAATGAAATTCCATTTTGCACCTGTGCAGGGGCATACAGATGCTCCATATCGACATTTTCATGCCGGAATGTATGGTCACGACATTTCTTACTACACTCCATTTATTCGCCTGGAGCGAGGTGACTTGCGTGTCAGAGATGTAAAAGATTTCACGTCAGGTCTTAATGACGAGGCTCATCTTGTGCCACAGATTATTTTTAGGGATGCTGATGAACTTGAATCGTTGGTGAGGTTGGTAAAGGATAAAGGGGCCACTGAAATTGATTTGAACATGGGTTGCCCGTTCCCTCTTCAGACCGGTCATGGACGCGGGGCGTCAACTGTGGCTAACAGTGCTCTGGCAGACAAGGTGGCAGATATAGTCAAAAGTAATCCGGATATAGTGTTTTCTGTAAAAATGCGATTAGGTTTCAGCGACCCTGACGAATGGAAAATATTATTGCCACGGTTAAATCAAGTCAGACTGTCGCATTTGGCAGTTCATCCGCGTGTTGCAAAACAGCAATATGGTGGAGACCTTTATCTCGACAGATTCGAGCAGATTCTTGAATGCAGTTCCAATCCTGTGGTTTTTAATGGAGAAATTAAAAATCCTGCTGATGTTCAATCGATTTCAACAAGGTTTCAGTCAATAAATGGAATCATGATAGGAAGAGGTTTGCTGGCTCGCCCTTCGTTGATAAGTGAGGTTATGGATGGTGAAGAATGGGATAAAGTGAAAAGGATTGACACAATGCTTTCGTTTCACAGGAATCTGCTTGATTACTATTCATCCACTCTTTGCGGAGAAACTCAGTTGATATCTAAAATCAAACCATTTTGGGAATATGCAGAGGATGAGATTGGCAGGAAGGCATGGAAGGCTATTAAGAAAGCGACAAATCTTGCCAAGTATCATTCGGCGGTGGCAATGATATGATTTTTGTTTATTCGGAATCGAAAATCGTTGCGATTATATTTAATGCGTTCATTATAAATACAAAAATTAGATGAAAATATTGATTTTAGCGGCAATGAACAAGGAGTTGCAGCTCCTTTCCTCATTATTTGATGATAAAGCAACAGAAATAATCGAAGGGATTTCATTGGTTTGTGGCAAAGTCGGGCAGCATGACGTATTTCTTGCGCAATGCGGAATCGGCAATGTGAATGCCGCAGTCAATGCCTATAAGATTGTTTCTACAGTTCATCCCGACATGGTGGTTAATTCAGGAGTAGCCGGTGGCGCCGGAATACCAGTGGGGTCAGTGCTTGTTGCCGACAGAGTTGCATATTACAATGTGTGGTGTGGCCCGGGCACAGAATATGGTCAAGCGGACGGATGCCCACTTTTTATGATACCTTCGCAGCAGATTCTGGATATTTCAAAGTCGATTCAGACTGACAGTGATTTAATGTTCGGCCTTATCTGCACCGGAGATAAATTTGTGTCGACACCGGCGGAAATTGCATTTATACGTTCATACTTCCCTGATGTCAAGGCAGTAGATATGGAGTCGGCTGCTATTGCCCAGGTCTGCATGATGACAGGCACTCCTTTTGGAATTGTGCGCGTTGTGAGCGACACTCCGGGCGAAGGAGAAAACATTTCTCAATACAAAAATTTCTGGTCGGAAGCGCCTGAAAAAACGTTCAAGGTTCTTAAAAATATAATCTCGAACCTGTCATAATATTCGGGAGTTCAGTCCCCCTGGATTATATCGTTAATAAATGAAGGTCGCTATACAGAAATCAAATCTGAAGACATTGATGCTGCCGATTGCAATGGTTGGCGGGGCTGTTTTCTACAAATGGATGGGGTATATAACATTCCTTTCGCCATACCTCATTTTCACAATGCTTTTCATCACCTATTGCAAATTACGAATTTCTGATTTCAAACCAGATAAGTTTGAAACCACTTTGTTGCTTACTCAGCTATTGCTTGCTGGCTTGGCATATGGTGTGACTTTCTTTTGGAACAGAACCCTGGCAGAGGGTGTGTTCATATGCTTTTTTATCCCTACGGCCACTGCCGCTCCGGTGATTACGTCAATGTTGGGTGGAAGTATTTCAAAAGTTGCCACCTATAGCCTTTTGTGCAACGCTGTAGTAGCAGTTTCCGGCCCGTTGATTTTTGCGGCTATTGGAGAGCATAGTGAAATGACGTTTATGCAGTCTTTCAGTCTTATCCTGTCGGAGGTGTTCCCTTTGCTTGTAATGCCACTGGCATTGGCTCTGATTCTAAGATATGCTTTGCCTCAGGTGCATTCAAAAATTGTGGGATGGCAGCAGTTGTCGTTCTATCTTTGGGCTGTGTCTCTGTTTATTGTGGTTGGTAGCTGTGTTAGTTTTGCAATAAAAAACTGGACACCGGAAGTGACATTCACAATGGTTCTTCTTGCATTGGGTGCTCTTGTGGCATGCTTGATTCAATTTAAACTTGGAAGGATTATTGGCGGCAAGTTTGGCGACAAGGTTTCAGGTGGACAGGGTCTCGGGCAAAAGAATACGGTATTGGCAGTCTGGCTTGCTCTAACCTATCTCAACCCTCTTGCGTCTCTTGCTCCTGCCGCGTATGTGGCCTGGCAGAATATAATAAACTCATGGCAGTTAATGCGACATCAGTCGAATCTCGATTCTTCCGGCAAATTTGGAAATAATTAATAAAACGTGCCCCTGTTCAGTTATGAGCAAGGGCACGCTTGATTTTGCTTTAATTTTCTGTTCTTGCCTCTCCGTTTTCAGACTTTCTTTTAGACGGTTTGTGTCTATATTTTCGATTAGATTTGGGAGTGGGCTTGCCGTTTCTGTTATATTTCCGGTTTTGCCGCTTTTTTGTTGTGCTCAATCCCGGATTATAAGTTGGAGTCTCTCCTAATTCAGAAGGCACTGTTAGTTTTTCAACCTCCTTTTCAAGAAGTTTTTCAATCATTCTGAACTTGCCGAGCTCACGTTCGCTGATAAATGTGTAGGCGCTTCCGTCGCGGTCTGCGCGAGCTGTTCGTCCTATTCTGTGCACATAATCTTCTGCTTCGCGCGGCACGTCATAATTGATTACAGTCTCGATGTTGTCAATGTCGATTCCTCTTGAAATAATATCTGTGGCCACCACCACATTGATTTTGCCGGCTTTAAAACCGAGCATCACGTCTTCCCTCTCATTCTGGTCAAGATCGGAATGCATTTCAGCCACATGAATTTTCAGCTTTTTCAAGGTTCTTGCGAGCTCTTTGACTTTCTGCTTGGAAGATGAGAAGATTATGACCCGGCGGGGAGGATTATCTTTAAATAACCGTTCGAGTATCGCCAGTTTTTGTGTTTCATAGCACACATATGCATACTGTTTTATCTTCTCTGCCGGCTTTGAAACGGCAAGTTTAACTTCAGCCGGATTCTTCAATATATTTTTTGCCATCTGCTGTATTTTAGGGGGCATTGTAGCTGAAAACAATAAAGTCTGTCTTTCCTTAGGCAGATAGCTTATAATCTGCATTATATCATCGAAAAATCCCATGTCGAGCATTCTGTCGGCTTCATCCAGGATGAAGAACGACACTTTTGAGAGGTCAACATATCCCATGCTCAGATGTGCAAGAAGCCTTCCGGGAGTGGCAATAACCACATCTGCTCCCATTTTAAGCCCCTTGCGTTGTTGTTCGTAGGTGTTGCCGTCAGTTCCTCCATATATTGCCATGCTGCTGACGGGCATAAAATATGAGAAGCCTTGCATTTGTCTGTCGATTTGCTGGGCGAGTTCTCTTGTAGGCGCCATGACCACGCAGTTAACATTGTCTTGGGGATAATTGTCGTTGACAAGTCTTTCAATCACCGGAAGAAGATATGCAGCGGTTTTGCCGGTTCCGGTTTGAGCCACTGCCAAGAGGTCTCTGCCATCAATCACCGGTGGAATTGACATCTCCTGAATAGGAGTGCATTCATCGAAGTGCATGTCGTAGAGCGCATCGAGTAGGTCGTCGTTTGTCAAGATTTCATCAAATCTCATCTTATATATATATTTGCTTGTTCTGATTATGCAAATTTAGCGAAATTTTTCTGCATATTAAATTTTTGTGACGCGATAACAGGAAATAAGTTGATGTTTGCTGGCTTGAAAAATAAATAATGGGTTTTGATGATTTTTAATACATTAATATTCAAATTATTATATAATTTATAATAATTTTTTCAAAAAAATGTCAAACGCAGGAACATTTTCAATCCTTATCTTGTTATATGAATATATTAACCAATTAGAACAACATACAATGAAAACTGCCGAAACATTCAAACAAAGAATATTAGGCCTTCAGGGTAATCTTCTAAGTTTTGCTTATCAGTTGACAACTGACAAAGAAGAGGCTCGTGACCTTCTTCAGGACACAACTCTTAAGGCTCTCGATAATGAAGGAAAATATGTTGACAATGTCAATTTCAAAGGATGGATATTTACCATAATGAGAAATATATTTATCAACAATTATCGACAGACTGTTAGGAAATCTACTGTAATTGACCAGACTGAAGATCTTTATCATTTGAATATATCGCAGGATTCCGGTTTATCCACACCTGAGGGATCATATGCAGTCAAAGAGATTTCTGCCGCTCTCGACAGTTTCTCCGACGATTATCGCATCCCGTTCAACATGTATGTTGCAGGATATAAATACAATGAGATTGCAGAAAAAATGAATCTTCCGCTTGGCACTATTAAAAGCCGCATCTTTTTTGCACGCAAGCGTCTGCGCGAGCAACTTAAAGATTTCAGATAACCTTTTTCAGCGAGACTTATTATTATACTGAACTCTTTTTTTTTGCTTAACTGGATTTTTGAATTAGTTTAGTTTTTTAGGGATATTTTGTCTAAATAAAAGTGATTTAATTAATAGTTTCAAGAGGCTGTCTCATCTGGGGCGGCCTTGTTTTTTGCCGTGGTATTAACAACATTTAATTTGGTATAGCAACAGCGCAATTATATAAAACATTTTTTTACGATATGTGTTACTATTTATAGAAGATTAAAAATTCGCAAATGAGTCTTCATGGATATTTCCTATGTCAGAACCCTGTGGAGGTGCATGGCGGATTTTATCAACAGGCTAATAACAATAGTTCGTTAAAAAATTATTCATAGGCTAAGCGGCATCAACCGTCAAGCCAAAGAGTTCTTTGACAAGTT
>VSPM01000055.1 GCA_009775365.1 Muribaculaceae bacterium | reverse complement strand
GAAAACGTCGACGGACCAGTGGACGTCTACACCATCCAAGGCACCATCGTCAAAAGACAGGTGGAACGCTCACAGGCCCTCGAAGGCCTCTCTCGCGGCCTCTACATCGTAGGCGGCAAGAAAGTCCTCGTCAAATAAAACCGATTGAACAAAAAGAGGGGAAGCCGGCAGTCGGCTTCCGGCATGCCGGCTTCCCCTTTCCACACCTTTTCAAATCATCATCAAATCACACACAAATATGAAAAAACTAAGACTTTTCCTTATCCCGCTCTTGGCCGCGCTGTTCTCAATGACGGCTTTGGCCGAGACGGTCAACTTCAAAGTGAACGTCAGCGACCCGGCATCGCTGACATGTACGGTCAACGGCACTGAGAGGCAGCTCGCGGCAGGCGACAACGACTTCTCCGTGGAAGCGTATTCCGCTGTATCATTCAAGCCCGTACCACCCTACTACATCTCCGGCGTAACCAACGCCAACGGCACACCGCAAAGCATCTACGGCGGCGAATGGAACCTATACCCCGGAGTGTCAGACGAAGGCAACGTGTACAAAATCGCCGTAATCAACATCGAGAACGAACGCGACAGCGAGTTCACAATCAACGTGGACGACCCCACGCTTGTCAATGCCCGTCTTTCCGGATGGGACCAGACAGTCAACCTGAAAAAAGGCGCCAACACCGTGCCGTTCAGCTACATCAGTGAAGAATTTCTTTATATTTCCTCCGCCACGGACAAGCCTCTTTATGAAGTCAAGGCAAACGGAGTGAACGTCGCAGACAGCTACGGCACCTACACGATACACCTCGAAGAAGGCTGCGTGGTAGACATCACTGCAGTCATCCCCGACAAAGACGTCAACGTCAGCTTCAAGTACTCCGAGAACGGCACAGGCGCAATCTCGGCAGTATCCATCGACGGAACGGCTGTGGACAACTTTGACGGCATTTCCCTCAAAATGAAGGCAGGACAAACACTTTCCTTCAATTCAGACCCAGACTACAAAATCGATTCCGCTAAAATCGATGGGACAAGCATCAGCTGGACAGGCGGATACGCTTATAGGACCATTGTAATGGCAGATATGGAGATTGAAATCGCCGCCCATCCATATGCCAAACTGCCATTCAAGGTCATAATAGACGACCCGACCAACATAGCCTTCTATCGAGGATACGAATACCAGAACGACATCATAACGCTCGCCGCAGGCGAAAACAATCTTGAGATTTCCGAAGCCTCACCGACCGTAAGCTGGAAAGCCATCGACGGATGCTACATCACATCAGTAAACATCAACGGCACCCCGCTTTCATACGGAACCTGGGCCGAAATCAAGGAAAACACTGTAATAGAATTCGTTACCGGCAAGATTGTAATGGACAAGAAAGCCGTGGTATGGATCGACAAGAGAGAAGCAGCCGACGTCTATTTCAGCATCGAAGGGGCAGACCGTACCCGCTTCGACATAGAAACGGGCTACAACGAGATTCCATTCTATGACGGTATGAATCCGTTCAATTTCGGATGGTACAGCAACAACCAGGACAACGTAAACATAGTTTACCTTGACGGGGAACCCATCGAACCGGCATATCCCGGCTCAACCAACTACAGCATGACGATTCCCGACAACGGAGTGGTCAAAATCTTCCTTGCCGAAGAGCCTGTGGAGTGCAACGTGGCCTTCACTGTTGAAGACGACATCGACGCAACTGTTACGCAGGACATTGTGAAGACCGTGGCAGACTGGCGGGCAGGCCTCGAATGCTTCAAGGGAACCCAGGTAGCCGTGTCAGGTGAAGGCATCGAGGTGTCCGTAGGCGGCAGCAAGCTTGCCAAGGATTCCGAAGGCGACTATGTCTTCACCGTGGAAGAGCAGACCACCAGCGTCAATATCTCAAAAGACCCCAGCGCCGGCATCGGCTCAATCGAAACCGACAACGCGGCAGACGATGCGGTCTATACGCTTATGGGCATCCGCGTGGGGACACGCTCCTCAATGGGAGACCTTGCCCCCGGCATTTACATAATCAACGGAAAGAAAGTGGTGAATAAGTGATTGATAGAAACGGCTTCCGGCCTTCACGACCGGAAACCGTCATCCTCAAAAGGATAAAATGCGGAAGCCCATTGCGGCGCTTCCGCATTTTTTTGTAATTTAGCGGCCTGAAAGTGCGCGAGTCAATCGAACGCATACTTTCAGCAGGAATACCCATGATGGGACACCTTGGCCTGACACCTCAGTCGATCAACAAGTTCGGCACCTACAACGTCAGGGCCAAAGAGGATGCCGAAGTGGATAGCGTGGCATATTACAGTCTTGACGGCACAAGAGTGACCGCCCCCGGTGCGTTGCCTCGGGCTATGCACTTCCCGCTATCATTGTAAATCTTGAGAACAGTACATCATACAATTAAAAGGGTGCATTCAAAAAATTTTGAAACACACCCTTTTAACTTCCAATATAACGCTTTCTAAATTCTACGCTTTTAAATTCTAATGGAGGAGATTATCAGTACAAAATCGTGATTTTATCGTTCCATGACATGAATATTGAACCTAATGTGCCTTCCGCATTAGATTTATATCCAATGGAAATCTGAACACCGTCTGACATGATAGTGTATAATATATCATCACCCATTTCAGTATAGTTCTGCACTTTGCTGGTTGCATAAACTCCGTCGGATTCCATGCATCGCAATACTTCCTCCATTATGGCACGGCTATTATTTACTTCCAGTTTTCGGAAATGATTCCCCTCCACGCCATCAATTATTGTGAGCTTTGTGTTTGGATTTCTCTTATACTTGTCTCCAAAGAGTTTATTTACTGAAAGATTATTTATATTCTTCAGCTGTTTGGAAGAAGATGGCAACGAAACGGCAGAAGTGTTTGCTTTGGAGCTATGACTGCTTGTTGACTTGCTCGACGAACGAGACCGGCTCCTCTTCTGATCATTCCGGCTCTCGTCAACAGGCACCGCTGCATACGATTCTTCATCCGAAACGGCTACACCACTTCGATAGACAGACGCCGACCCGTCCGGGCTATAAATCAGAATGTCTTCACCCGACACTTCTGCAATCGCATTCTGTGCTGACATAATCACGAATGCAATCAGCAAAATTTTTCTAAGTTTCATAAACTATTGTTTTTATAATTATTATTGTTGATTTCTTTAAGGATATGCGCCGCCTTTTCCGACTCGTCAACTGCTTCACGCACTCTCTTCATATGCTCTGCCTCCATAGCCTCCATCTGCCTCAAGAATGCCATGCTCTCGCTATAATCCTTCATGGCAATCTCCATTGCAAGGTCCTTATCCACAATCTCCTTCCCGTTGATGTATGCATAACACTCCGTTGCATCAACCGGCGAGCTGATATAACTCCAGCAAAACGACACGGTAAACATAATCAACACAGCAGCGGCCACAGTGCTGAAAATCTTCTTTATTGCAACAAGCACAGACACCTTGCCATAGTCATAGCGTCGCGCAGACTTGCGGTTGCAAAATTCGCCGGACAATGCTGCATTCTTTCTTCCTATGCGCTCAATTCCCAAAACAAACACAGCTTCGTCAATAACGCCTCCCCTGTAAGGATAGACCGACAGGAGTTTTGACAACAATCGCTCCTCTTCCCTGCTGAGAACGCCCTCGAAGTACAGTTCACAAAGCGTCTCAAGTTCATTTACGGAAACCGATATTTTATTATCATCCATAACTATTTCAGTTTGTTATATTCAATTCTTAATCTTTTCCTCGCGCGGCAGACACTCTGCCGCGCCACTGATCCGGATATTCCAAGACGCATAGCAATAATGTCATAATCTATTCCATTGCCATACATCTCAAAAGCCTCCCGCTGCTGAACAGGAAGCTGAGCGAGCAACCTTTCTTTAAACTCCGAAAAACCGTCATTCATACTTTCTTCCGAATTATCGGCCGCTCTGTCGGAGTCATCATCAATAGCCTGCTCCGGGTGAGCCGACCGCGAACGAAGAAGATCAATGCAAATACGCTTTACAGTTACAGACACCACGCCGTCAGCATTCGCAGATTTCACTTCCTCCCCTCTTTTCCATAACCGGCAGAACGCCTCCTGCAAAGCATCGTCGGCATCATCATCGTTTTTCAGAATCGATGATGCCACTGCCTTCAGCTTAGTCCTCAGCCTTAGAAAAGATTTGGTTATGTCATCGTTTTTCATTACGGTTAATTCTTGGAATTAAAGAACCTGACAGTTTTTAAGCGGCTCTCTGATTTAATTACGACACAAACGCTGATTTGTGACACCACCCACATAAAACATCCCTAAAATAAATCATAAAACACCACATCATCGGCAAATATTTGCTATTTAAAGCACTTTGAACTAACTTTGCATGGGATTTCAGCCGAATTTCTCCTGAGGCTTGTCCTACACAATCGTTCAACAGAGTGACTACTATGGATTTCAGAATAGAAGCTACAGCTCCTGACACAAATGCCCGCGCCGGTGAAATCACCACCGACCACGGAAAAATACCCACTCCTATTTTTATGCCGGTAGGCACGGTAGGGAGTGTGAAAGGTGTCCACATGCGCGAACTCAGAGAAGACATCGACGCAAAAATCATTCTCGGGAATACTTATCATCTCTATCTGAGACCCGGACTCGACATATTGAGGCAAGCCGGAGGTCTTCACAGATTTAATGGCTGGGAACGACCGATACTTACAGATTCGGGCGGCTTTCAGGTGTTTTCTTTATCCGCAAACAGGAAACTAAAAGAGGAGGGAGCATACTTCAGAAGCCATATCGACGGCTCAAAGCACCTTTTCACTCCGGAAGGGGTCGTAGACATACAAAGAGTGATCGGCGCAGACATTATGATGGCTCTCGACGAATGCACACCCGGCACTGCCGACTTTGATTATGCAAAAAAATCACTTGGGCTGACACAACGATGGCTTGAGAGAGGATGGAGACGTTATAACGAAACCGAAGGGCTTTATGGCTACAGGCAGGCTTATTTCCCGATTGTGCAAGGATGCGTATATCCAGAATTAAGAAGAGAAGCCGCCAAACATGTAGCCGACCTCGGAGCCGACGGAAATGCTATCGGCGGACTCGCAGTGGGGGAACCGACTGAAACCATGTACGACATGATTGAAGTTGTCAACGAAATCCTCCCTGACGATAAACCCCGCTATCTTATGGGAGTGGGCACGCCCGCAAACATTCTTGAGGCAATCGACAGAGGCGTTGACATGATGGACTGCGTAATGCCCACCCGCAACGGACGCAACGGAATGCTGTTCACTCGCAACGGAATCATGAATATGCGCAACAAAAAGTGGGCCGACGATTTTTCGCCTCTCGACGAAGGCGGGACCGCATGGATTGACGAGGTGTATTCCAAGGCATATGTGCGCCATCTCTTTGTAAGCCAGGAATTGCTGGGAATGCAGATTGCATCTATCCATAATCTCGCATTCTACCTGTGGCTTGTGAAGCAAGCAAGGGAGCACATCGTTGCAGGAGATTTCAAATCCTGGAAAACAGATATGGTGGAAAGATTTACACGAAGATTATAAATGGCTACAAAAGAAGAGAAAGACCCTTTTTTGCAGAATGAACAGCCACTTGATTCTTCAGATTCTGATGTGCAAGACGTGCGCAATATAGAATCTGTGGAAGGGGAAGGCCAAGAATCATACGGAACCACTGCAAATATCACGCCGGCCCGACGCAAACGCTGGAGCCTGCGCAATCCGTTTCGCCTGCAAATAATCGACATATATATTCTAAAGAAATTTTTAGGGACATTCTTTCTCTCCACCCTTCTTTTTCTCGCTGTGATTGCCATGTTCGACATCACCGAGAAACTCGACTCGTTCCTCACGGCCCCGTTTAAAGAGACTCTTTTAGATTATTTTGCCTCTTTCCTTCCTTATTTCGCCAACCAGCTCTCGCCGCTCTTTGTGTTCATCTCCGTGATTTTCTTCACATCAAAAATGGCAGGAAATTCTGAGATTATCGCAATCCTTTCAAGCGGCATAAGTTTCAGAAGGCTGTTACGCCCATATATGCTCGGAGCGGCTGTAATCGCCGCCCTCACTTTTGCACTCAGCAACTACATAATACCCCCTACAAATGTAAGGAGAATTGCCTACACCAATAAATATGTGAAAAATAAAAAGGTGGAAAGCAACGTAAATGTGCAGCTGCAGGTTTCGCCGGGAGTAGTGGCGTTTATAGGAAGGTTCGAAGACCGCAACAAGACCGGATACCGTTTTTCGCTTGATCACTTCAAAGACAAGGAACTCGTGTCGCGCACCACGGCGCAGACAGCCCGCTACGACACCACGAGAATGTATCACTGGGTTCTGTCTGACTATATGACCCGCGAATTTGACGGAATGAAAGAAAAGATTACACGTGGCTCAAAATTGGACACAATCATCCCCTTTGAGCCTCGCGATTTCATGATTTCTGTCAACGACCAGGAAACCCTCACCACCCCTCAACTCACCGAATATATCGAGAAACAGAAGATGCGAGGCGTGGCCAACATCAAAGCCTTTGAAATAGAGAAGGAGAAACGAATAGCATCAACTGCGGCGGCCTTTATTCTTACGCTCATAGGAATGTCGCTGTCGTCACGCAAGGCAAAAGGGGGCATGGGGCTTAACATAGGCATCGGACTGGCACTTAGTTTCAGTTACATACTGTTTTCAACTGTCACCAGTTCATTTGCAATTTCAGGTCTCACCACACCTTTCATAGCCATGGAGATTCCAAACCTTGTCTACCTGGCAATTGGCATCTACCTTTATTACAGAGCATCAAAATATTAATTCTATGACCCACTCTCTCCGCATTTTATTTTTGTGGCAATATTGACATTGATTTCCGCAGGCATTCAACTTATGTGTGAAGGCCGCAAAAAGAAAAATCGGGAAGCAGCGATAAAATAAGTCTGTTTATAGGCTATTCTGTCAGTTTTCAACAGCAACATTGAGGGAAAGATACCCTTTGCGAAAGAATCCGCACGAAAAATCCCGAGGCCTCAGCACATCGCCATTAGCCATGACAATATCAATGTCAACCGGAACACGCTTTTCCCGGCGAGACTGCTCATCTCTGCCGTGGCTCAGTTCATATGCCTTGCAGCTTGCCTCAAGCTCTGCGAGAGTCAACTTTGTCGAGCCTATCACGACTGCATTCATATAATCAGGGCCGTCATGGCCGATTGCCCTTGTCTCATATATATCAGAGCAAGAAAAACCGTCTAGCATCCGTGAGAGCCATCCGGCAGCTTCAGCCACAGCACTCTCTCGGTCGCCACAGTTTGAGCCAAGGCTCAACACAACATTCAATTCATCGTTCATGGTCAGTGTTTCAAATCTACGGTCATAACCGCCATTATCTTGAATGGATATTACTGTCGCCCTCATGCCTGAGGGTTAAAAGCGATATTTCGGGATACGCATTAATCAAGCGTGCCGGCAATCCCACTTCTCCCGCTCCTATGTTCACATACAGGCGCATGGCCTGCCCATTGTCATTAAGACGCTCGAACAGCCCGCCCCAATGTTCATAACGATATTTAGCAGGCGACCATTTCCACCCTCCGAAATCAAACATCATCTGCATGGCGTGGGTGTGGCCGGCAAGAGTAAGACCGATATTGGTTTCGTGCGACACCACCCTGTTCCAATGTTCGGGATTGTGCGACAGAAGAATCTTAAACCTATTATCGTTCTGATGGTATAACGAATCCTGAGAGGCGCTTAAAGCTTTATCAAGGCTTCCATATGTGGGGAAAGGCGGGTCTCCCCAGTTTTCCACGCCAATCAGCATAATGCTGTCGTTATCTCTGATAAGAAACCTGCGCTCGTTATTCAATAGATTCCAGCCCATCTTTTTCTGATACATGGCAAGCTGATTGTTATTCTCTTCACGCTCTGCCGGTGAGTTCCAGTCAACATAATCGCCATAGTCATGATTTCCGAGCACAGAAAACACCCCGTCCTTAGCCCTAATCCTCGACAAAACATTAACAAACGGTTTTAGCTCGCTTGTCTGACGGTTTACGATGTCGCCGGTGAACACAATCAAATCGGGATGCAAGGAATTAATAGAATCCACCAACTCCGCCACAAATGTGGTGTCATTGCCCCATGTGCCCACATGAATGTCGCTTATCTGCGCGATAGTGTAGCCATTGAAAGGGAGCGGTATTGTAGGAGAAGAGATGTCAACTTTATTGACCACGATGTGCCTGCGAGTGTGCCCCACTCCTACCCACATCATGATGAACACGGCGGCGGCCACGCCGGTGCCGACCCAACGCGACGGATGCAGCCTGTGTCTGTGCCTGCTAAATTTCTCTACAAGCCTCCCAATAGCAGAACATATTACATACACAAACTTTGCCGCATAGACAGTGAGATACGAATAAAGCATCCACATAACCGTGAGTATTCCGGATTCTGTGGAGCGTCTGGGCAGACAAAGGGACACAGCAAGAAACAGCCAACACACAACTGCCGACACAAAATATGCCGCAGTCCAGCGTTTATCCTTATTTGAATTTTTCACATCAGCCGTTATGTACAAATCCACAACGATGCTGAATATGAAAACTACAATTACTGTAATGACAGGAATTCTCATGTCTAAAAAATTTTAACCCACATACGGCTCCACACTTTGTTGTCTCTCGAAGCAAAGCGCGCAATCAAATATAGGCATGAAACTTCTTCAAGGCTTATATATGCCTGCAAAATCTGCAAACATCATACTTAAAACGGATAACGTCTCGATTACGTTCACTCCATTCCGCCAAGAAGGCTGCGTAGCTTGTTGCGCAAGGGATTTGAATACATAGTCAGTATCATTTCCCTCATATAATCCCTCTCTTCTGATGTTATGTCGGGGAGGTCAACCTTATCGAGCTGGCGATTAAAATATGCCATTATCTCCTCCTTCTTTTCAGGGGTGTATTTTCTTGAAAAACGCTGTGTGTTATGAAGAAGGTCAAACGCTATATAGTTGATTTCAAAAATTTCGTAACTGCGGTGAATGGCCTGGTCTATGATGCAGCCAACATGTTTTGCCGCCTTGTTGTTATCACTGAAATCACCAATCTGGTCAAGTTTGCTGTTGATTCTCGGCGTGAGCTGGAAATGCACTTTCCCTTTGAATTGCAAGAGGCCGGTCTCCATTGAGAACAAGTCGTCACGCTGCGATTTCTTGAAATCAGGATTGCGGCGCTTCATCAGGAACTCCCTTACTTTTAGATAGTCGTTGGGGTCATATTCATAAGATATCGACACCGGCATGAGATTAATTTCCTTCAGTTTGTCGATAAACTGACCCTGCCCTGCAATGGCAAGCATCTTGATTAACGACTCCTGGGTGTGGTCGCTGCTGTCTTTCGCACGACCTTCCCTCTGCGCTATCCACACAGCCTCATGCTTCTCCAGAATGCAATAATGAATATAGGCCGATAGTTTCTTCGCAGCCTCAAGTCCCTCTCTCAAACCGGTGTTACGCTTAACAATAAAACTTTTGTTAAGACGCACCAAGTCGCTGATCCAATCGAAAATCAAAAGATTATTGCCGATTGCCACTTCCGATGTGGGATAACCTTTCCTCAAAAAGGCAAGATTCAGAAACGAAGCATCGAGCACAATGTCGCGATGGTTTGTTATAAAAGTATAACTCATTGACGGATTGAGATATTTCACTCCGCCGAGCGTTATTCCTGATGTGGTGGTCTTTGCAAGCATTTCCAAAAACGGGAACATCACCTGTGTCTGAAAATCATACTTGTTGTCGATCTTAAGCAACTCATCAATCAACGCCGGCACATCTTCCGGGGGCATCGTATAGTTCACGGCATGAAGAAACCCCGGCTCCTTTACGAGATTCTCCATCTTTGAATGGAACTCTGAATCATCGTAGGGGGCTATGTCACTGAAGTTATACTCTTGTTGGCTCATTGTGTATTCAATTATCGTGTCGGCGGCCCGTCGGCAATGGGCAGACAGCCTACAATTCTACTCTGCAAAGTTAATGCTAAACACCCTAATAAAAAAGTGTCTCACGCAATTTTTTGCATAATGCAACTGTCAACTCACTATTTTATCATTCACTTTTTCGATATTCGCGCCATTTTTCTATAAGGGCAGTCATATCTTGAGGCACCGGCGACTCAAAATCCATCTCCTTCCCGGTGCGCGGATGCACGAATCCAAGCGTTCGGGCGTGAAGAGCCTGACGCGGGCATATGGCGAAACAATTCTCGACAAATTGCCTGTATTTGGCAAAAGTGGTGCCTTTGAGTATGCGGTCGCCGCCATAGCGGGCATCTTTAAAAAGCGGATGACCCTTATGAAGCATATGCACTCTTATCTGATGTGTTCGACCCGTCTCCAGCACACACTTCACTACAGACACATATCCGAAACTCTCAATCACCCTATAGTGGGTCACTGCGTGTTTCCCAATGTTGGGGTCTTCCATCACGGCCATCTGGAGCTTATTGCGAGGATTCCTGGCAATGTTGCCCACAATCGTGCCCTCTTTCTCCGAAAAATCACCCCACACCACAGCTACATATTCACGGCGCGTGGTCTTGTGAAAAAACTGGCTGCCAAGATGAGTCTTTGCCTCGGGAGTCTTTGCCACTACAAGAAGGCCGGAAGTATCTTTGTCAATCCTGTGCACAAGCCCGAGGCGCGGGTCGCTCACGTCATAATCCGGATTGTCTTTGAAATGCCATGCAAGGGCATTCACGAGAGTGCCGCTGTAATTGCCATGCCCCGGGTGTACCACGAGGCCGGCCGGCTTGTCTACAACGAGCAGGTCTTCGTCTTCATACACTATATTGAGCGGAATATCCTCGGGGATAATTTCGAGTTCATATCGCGGGCGATCCATGACGATGCTTACAACATCGTTAGGCTTCACCTTATAGCTCGACTTCACCGGCTTCCCGTTCACGATCACACACTGTGCATCGGCCGCCTGCTGAATTCTGTTGCGCGATGTCTTTTCCATCCTGTCAACAAGAAACTTGTCGACACGTATCATCTGTTGCCCCTTGTCGGCTACAAAACGGAAGTGTTCATACATCTCCCTGCCGTCGGGAGCGATATAAGAGGGCTCTTCAAGAGATTCTCCCCCTGATTCAACCGATTCAGAAAAATCTTCCGAAAGACATTCCTCCTCTTCTATATAAAGGCTGTTGTCTGTCATTGCACAAATACAGGTTCATTTTCAGGTTCGGGATCTTCCGAATAATCATCAGAAGATGCAGCATCCGGTTCGGAATAATCTTCAAATTTCTGACTCTCCTCAGAAAGCGCTTCCTCTTCCGCATATCGGCGATATTCCTCAAGTTGCAAAGAATCACGCAATTCCCCAAGACGCCCGTCATAGACCTCCACCACAAGGCGGGCAGTGACCGGCACTTTCTCCGTTTTCTTGACGACCTTGCCGTTGGCAGTGACTTTCACTATGCAGTCATTGTCTCCAAGAACCTTGACAACTCTTATATTTTTAAACCCGAGTTCCTCAAGCCTTGCCATGCCCTGTCTGAATGAGAAACTTTTCAAAGCGTCTTCTCTCGGGTTGTTGTCATCATCAATCACAACTTCTTTGGGATGCACGGCATTGATATAAAGAAATATTTTTCTTCCCGGCTTCACCAGAGCCCCTGATTTCGGAAACTGTTCAATCACAAACCCGGGGTTCACATCCTCCTTATATATCGAGTCGCGAATATCAACTCTGAAGCCCTTCTCATGAAGAGCCTTTATTGCCTGCGTATAAGACATATTCTCAACTTTCGGCACAACGTCAGAATATCCATGCTTTGTAAAAATCTGCAACGAGAGATACACAATCCATATGCCAAGGAATGCCACCAACGCTATCACGATAACATTGGCGAGCACAGGATGACGGCCGATAAATCCCTTGTCGATTGAAACCGACTTCTTGTTCTTCTGCATCGAAAACGGAATTTTTTGATTTCAAGCCCCAAAGTTAGTTAAAAATTTCCTAACTGAGCATTTCTTCATTCAAAAATATTTTATTAACTTTGCACCTCAAAGTGTAAAATTGATGCGTAGATTCTTATATTTCATACCGTTTCTCCTCGTGTTTTCTTCGTGTGGCGAATATAACAAGGTCTTGAAAAGCAAAGACGTAGATTATAGATTCGACTTCGCGAAGCGAGCATTCGACCAAAGGAAATTCACTCAGGCTTCGACTGTGCTCGAAACCATCTACACACCTCTCCGAGGCACCCCCAATGGAGAAGAGGCATTATTTCTGCTCGCAATGTCATATTACGAGAACAAAGACTACCTCAACTCCGGCGTGTATTTCAAAACCTATTATTCCCGCTATCCAAGAGGAAAATTTGCAGAACTGGCAAGGTTCTATTCCGGATATGGATATTACCTCGATTCGCCCGACCCTCAGCTCGACCAGTCACAAACAGTGAAGGCCATCGAGGAGCTACAGGGGTTTCTTGACTATTTCCCCAACAGCGACAGGGTGTCAATTGCCCAGAACGCTATCTTTGAAATGCAAGACAAACTCACATTGAAAGAGTTGCAGAACGCTCAGCTCTATTACAATCTTGGAAACTACATGGGCAACAACTATGAGTCTGCAATAATCACGGCTCAGAACGCCCTCAAGAATTATCCCTACTCAAAATATCGCGAAGATTTTGAACTGTTGATTCTGAAATCAAAATATCAGGAAGCCCGTTTGAGCATTCAAGAGAAACAGGCCGAAAGATATCGCGATGTTGTAGATGAATATTACTCCTACACCAACAATTATCCCGACTCCAAAAACAGAAAGGAAGCTGACAACATCTTCGAGATTGCCAGAAAACACGTGCAGGAATAATACCCCTCCCCTCTCTTGATTATATCCGAAAATAAGTTTATCTAAAACTCATAATTCACCATCATGGATTATAAAAAAACCAACGCTCCACTCAACACCGTGACCCGCGACATGATCGCGATGGCTGAACAGACCGGAAATGTCTACGAAACCGTTTGCATCATAGGCAAGCGTGCCAACCAAATCGCCGTGGAGATGAAAAAGGAACTTGAAAAGAAACTTCAGGAATTTGCCTCTACCGACAATCTTGAAGAGGTGTCGGAGAATCGCGAGCAAATCGAGATTTCGCGTTTCTATGAGAAGTTGCCGAAACCCACTCTCATCGCAACTCAAGAATATATAGAACACAAACTATATTTCGCGAATCCTGCAAAAGAGCGTGATCGTCTTAATGACTAATCTACGCGAATGCCCGCAAAGGCATCGTATGCGTTCACAAATTTTTAAGCCGGATTATTCTTATCCGGCTTTTTTATTATAGCCCGCATATTTTCTTTTCAAGAGATTCACGTCTGAATGGCTACAATTCATTTATTCAATCCGGAAACCGACTACGCACTCGCCACTGGAACCACTCACTACAACCCGCCTCGCTCTATAATAAACCTCAGGAAGAGCATGGCCCTTTTCCCGGCTGTGTTCGCCGAGAATGGAGATTGCATTCTTGTGGCGGATTCTTTTGAAAGAGATGAACTCAAGAGTTCTCCTTATTTCCATCATGTCGTCAAGAAAGGAATCAGGATTGTGAGTCTGGAAGAATCAAGTTTTCTTGCCTATACGCAGTTCTCGGAGTTCAGGCCATGGGGATGGAACCACACCCTTCGGGAAAGCCTTGCAGAAGCGGGGGTTCCCGAAAGGCTTTTGAAGAGTCCGGAAGAAATAGACAGCCTGAGAGATTTGTCGCACCGTCGCACCACCATACCATTCATGGAGCATATATCCGGCTGTATGCAAAGGCTTAATATCTCCCCTGCCCAAGAGTTTTACTCTACGGCAGAAGCCATCGCATTCAGAGACGCCCACCCGGGGGCATATTTCAAAGCGCCATGGAGCAGTTCCGGAAGAGGCGTCGTGTGCTCCTCGGAAATCTCTTCAGAAAAACTTGCGCAATGGATAGGCGGCTTCATTCGACGCCAGGGAAGCGTGATGGGAGAAATAGGCTACTGCAGAACCTTGGACTTCGCTACTGAATGGAACTGCAGCAAAGAAGATGTAAGATTTATCGGACTGTCCGTTTTCTCCACATCTAAAGACGGACGCTATAAAGGGAATCTTAAACTCTCGCAAGATGCTCTCAACAACATTATCTCTGAAGCATGTGAAGATTGGTCGCCGGAGATAATAGAAGCTCAGAGAGATGCACTGTCGTCACTGATAGCCCCACACTACAGCGGGCCGGTCGGAATCGATATGCTGGCCACCTCCGAAGGGAAAATCAACCCCTGCGTGGAATTAAATTTACGTCAGACCATGGGACTCATAAGCATATACGAATATGAACAAAACGCTCACCAGCAATAAAGACTTAACCGTGGCCATAGTCGGCACGGGAAACGTAGCGACACATCTTATGAAAGCGCTCGGCGGGAAATGCCGTTTAATCCGGATACTCCCTCGCACACCTGAAGACATCCCCTCGTCAACAGACATTGCATTAATTGCAGTGAAAGACGACGCTATCAACGAAGTTGCCGATAAGATTGCCGGTAAAGCCGGAATTGTGGCCCACACCTCAGGCTCGGTTCCTATGTCTGCATTGGCAGGTGCGGCCGGGCATACAGGGGTGTTCTACCCGCTTCAGACTTTCTCAAAAGGCGTGGAACTAAACTATTCCGAGATTCCCGTATTTATCGAGGGCGATTGCACCCACACTGTTGAATCATTGTCAGCTTTAGCCGGATTGTTTTCTGACAATGTGATCGAGGCTGATTCATCTCAAAGGAAACAGCTTCATCTTGCCTCTGTTTTTGCATGCAACTTTTCCAACAGGTTGGCAGGAATAGCCGACATGATACTTAGAGACGCCGGCATGGACTATAAGGTGTTGCTCCCTCTTTTGCGCCAGACTATATCCAAACTCGAAACGCTCTCCCCCGATGAAGCCCAGACAGGGCCGGCCGCACGCGAAGACATGAACGTAATAAATTCTCATCTCGACATGCTCAAAGAGAAGCCGAGACTACAAAGAATCTATTCTGATATTACCAACGAAATCATTTCAACACACAATAATCATTAAGACCCACACTTATGAGCAGTATAGCCTACGACCTCACCAAAATCAAAGCGTTCGCATTCGATGTTGACGGAGTGCTGTCTCCTTCCACCATACCCCTTGGAGAAGATGGCTACCCCAGAAGAATGGTCAACATCAAAGATGGCTACGCCTTGCAGCTGGCAATTAAAAAGGGATATAAGATTGCCATAATAACCGGAGGGAAAGGGGTTGCGATTAAAACCCGTTTTGAATCGCTTGGCATAACCGACATATTTACCGGAGCCTCAAAAAAACTACCTATATTTAAAGAATGGATGCTCAAAGAGGGACTAAAACCTGAGGAAGTGGCTTTCATGGGCGACGACATTCCCGACCTGCCTTGCCTTCGTTATGCCGGACTGCCGTGTGCTCCTTTCGACGCAGCATGGGAGGCAAAAGAAACAGCCCTGTATGTATCAAAGTTCCTGGGAGGATATGGATGCTGCCGAGACATTATCGAACAGACAATGAAAGCGCAAGACAACTGGCTGAATGACGCTGATGCCTTCGGATGGTGACATTTGCCCGCCTGAAGAAGCCCCTTTGACGCACCAAGCCAAAACAATCAACGGCTACTGAACTGAAAAAAACTGAATAGACTTAATTTTCAAAAACACAATATGCTGTCGAATCTTAACAAATACACCATACTTCTTGCAAGCAAATCCCCTCGAAGAAGAGAACTGCTTCATCTTTTGCGCATACCGTTCAAAGTGGTGACAATAGGAGGCATCGACGAGTCCTACCCCTCATCAATCCCCCTGCTCGATGTTCCTCAATATGTTTCAACAGTGAAGGCCGACGCTTTTCAAAAACATATCGGAGACGATGAACTTGTGATCACCGCTGACACAATGGTTATATGCGGCAACTTCATTCTTGGAAAGCCCAAAGATTGTGAAGATGCCGTCAACATGCTTATGAACCTTTCGGGAAAGACACATCAGGTGGCCACAGGCGTGACTATCTCGACAAAATGGAAACGCACCTCTTTCACCACCGTCACCGACGTGACTTTTGCAGAAATCACAGAAGAAGAGATACGCTATTATGTCGACAACTATATGCCTTTGGATAAAGCCGGAGCTTATGGCATACAAGAATGGATAGGAGCTGTGGCTGTGGCAGGAATAAATGGCAGTTTCTACAATGTAATGGGGCTTCCTATTCATCGGTTATATCAAGAACTGCGCAATTTCTGATTCAGGCTTATTCCGAAACATACGTTTTCTCACATTCTTAACAAAACGACAAAGAGCCGACAATTAGCCGGCTCTTTGCTTATTATATTAAGCAGCTTACAAATCTTATTTACCGCTTTCATCTTCCGCCACGGGAACCTGACGATCGAAAGACGGCACCTCATACTTGTATTTTGCTTCCCATCCAAGGGCAGATGCGCCAAGCACAGCTGCATCACTCTCTTTCAATTCCGAAAGCAATATCCTTGTCTTTCCTCTGAATATAGGGAGTATTGACTTGTCGAACGCTTCTCTGAGAGGACGAAGCAGAAGGTCGCCGCTTTTTGCAAGACCGCCGAAAAGGATGATTGCCTGCGGGCTGGAAAATGCAACCATGTCAGCAAATGCCTGGCCGAGAATTGTGCCTGTATATTCAAAAATGTCTTTAGCCACCTTATCTCCGGCCACTGCCGCGTCATACACATCTTTCGATGTGATGTCTTCAATCTGAAGATTGCGGAGAGTAGAAGGCTCGGTGCGTATCTCCAGGAACTCGCGGGCTGTGCGAGCCACACCTGTGGCGCTGCAGTATGCCTCAAGACATCCCGTGCGCCCGCAGCCGCACATACGACCGTTAGTGCGCTTCACAATCAGATGGCCCAGCTCACCGGCAAAACCGTCATGTCCATAAACGAGCTGACCGTTGACCACAATGCCTGAGCCGACACCGGTGCCAAGTGTAATCATGATAAAATCTTTCATGCCTCTGGCGGCGCCATAAGTCATTTCTCCCAGAGCGGCCGCGTTGGCGTCGTTAGTGACTGCAACAGGAATGCCGTCAAAAGCCTTGCTAACCTTTTCAGCAAGCGGAATAATGGACCCCCAGGGAAGGTTTGGCGGATTCTGAATCTCGCCTGTGTAATAGTTGCCATTGGGAGCGCCTATACCTATGCCATATATCTTGTCTTCTGCGTCATTCACCTTCAGAAGATGCATCACTCCGTCGTGGAGCTCAGCTACATAATCATCAAAATTTGCATGTTTGCGAGTCTTGATTGAATCGCTGGCAATCACCTGACCGCGTGCATCTACTATTCCAAACACTGTGTTCGTGCCTCCTATATCGACACCAAGTACATAAGGTTTGCTCATGATACTATTCTTAAAGTTTTTATTTATAATTATTTATTGGTTATAGTCCACATGAAAACATATCCGATTCCAATATGATAAAACTAACGCTTTCTGCATATACAATATTGAAACTTGAAGAGTTTTCTGCCCACAAAGATATAATAGTTTTCCATCTTAAAACAGACTTTCATGAAAAAATATTATTTCGTCGTCATTTTT
>VSPM01000054.1 GCA_009775365.1 Muribaculaceae bacterium | reverse complement strand
TTGTTTGTGGTTGCTTCGGCAGAGGCCGGGCGGTTGTTTTTTCGCTGTTGTCCAATCCGAAGAAAATGATTAACTTTGCAGAAATTTTGCGCCTGTGTCTGCAAAAACGGTCTTCGGAAAGGAATTTGAGGGTGTATGGCGTTAAATATTAAGGGCGTCTTTCCGGGAAGTCAATTTTTTTTGTGTGGTAATACATTGTGTGGCACGGAGGCGCTTTAAGCATATCAACCCAAAATATAATTACCGTTATGGAAGAAAATATTGAGTCAAGAACATTTGAAGATTTGGGCGTGGAGCCCCGGCTGCTGAAGGCCATTGAGGAAATGGGCTTTGTGCATCCGATGCCTATTCAGGAGATGGTTATCCCGCATCTCCTTTCGAAGGATGGAGACGTGGTGGGCCTCGCGCAAACAGGCACCGGAAAGACTGCGGCATTCGGCCTCCCTGTGCTGCAGCGTGTGGATTTCAACCGCCGTGTGCCACAGGCCCTGATAATTGCGCCCACAAGAGAACTTTGCCTGCAGATAGCCGGAGATCTGGCCGACTTTTCAAAATATATCGACAATCTGAAGATCCTTCCCGTGTATGGCGGCTCAAGCATTGAGAGCCAGATTCGCACGCTCCGCAGCGGGGTGCAGGTGGTGGTTGCCACTCCCGGGCGCCTTATCGACCTTATCAAGCGCGGAGAGGTGAAGCTCGACGACGTACACACTGTCATTCTTGATGAGGCCGACGAGATGCTCAACATGGGATTCCTTGACGACATCCGCGAGATTCTCACACATGTGCCCGGCGACAGGAAGATGCTCATGTTCTCTGCCACCATGCCAAAGGAGATTGCTGAAATCTCTAAGGAGTTTATGCACAGCCCGGTGGAGTTCGTTGCCGGCAACAAGAATGAGGGGGCCAAGAATGTGCGCCACATTTTTTACATGGTGAAGGCCCATGACAAGTATCTCGCCCTCAAAAGGGTGGCCGACAATAACCCCGACATCTACGGCATCATCTTCTGTCGCACAAGGAAGGAGACTCAGGAGATTGCCGACAAACTTATAAACGACGGATATAACGCAGACTGCCTTCACGGCGACCTCTCGCAGGCGCAGCGCGACCTGGCAATGAAGAAATTCCGCGACCATGTGACGCAGCTTCTTGTGGCAACCGATGTGGCCGCCAGAGGTCTTGATGTTGACGACCTCACGCATGTGATAAACTATGGGCTTCCCGATGATGTGGCGGTCTACACCCATCGTTCCGGACGAACAGGACGCGCCAACAAGACCGGTGTGTCGATAGCTATCATCCATTCGCGCGAGCGCGGAAGACTGCGCGAAATAGAGAAGAAAATCGGCAAGACTTTCGAATATAAGAAAGTGCCTTCGCCTGAACATATTATCGAAAAGCAGCTTTATAACCTTGCCGACCGTCTGGAGCGAGTGCAGGTGAATGAAGTGGAGATTGAGAAATATCTCCCCGGTGTGCGCAAAAAACTTGAATGGCTTTCTGAGGAAGACCTTCTCAAGCGTGTGCTTTCGCTTGAATTCAACCGTCTGCTGCAATATTATCAGGACATGCCTGACATCGACCTCAATGCGCCTGAGAAAGGTGAGGGGAAAGATCGTAAGCGCGGCGACAAGCGCGGCGACAAACGCGACGACGGCAAGCGCGACAAAGACCGCAGAAGGGCGGAAGACGGATATGAACGCCTCATGGTGAATGTCGGCAAGTCGCAAGGGTTCTTCCCCGGAAACCTCATGGAGCTTGTGAATCGCAACGTGGTGGGAAACAAGCCTGATATAGGGCGCATTGACCTTATGCCGGGCTACACTCTTTTTGATGTGCGCAAGGATGACGCCCGCAGAGTGATCGACGCATTGAGAAATGTGGATTTCTTTGGCACTACAATTCGTCCGGAGATTGCATCTGACCGCGATTATGCACGCGAGGCACGCGACCGCAAGGAGAAGCGCGCACGCAAGGCAGAGAAGGAGCGCGGAGAAAAATCATCGAAGTCCTCAAAGTTCAAGAAGAGCGAAAAGCCTGAATGGGGAGAGAAGCCTTTTAAGGAGAAAAAGGTAAAGAAGGAGAAGAAAGATAAGAAGGAAAAGAAGGGTAAGAAACCGGAATACAATGGAAACTATGAGATATTCTATAAAAAGAAATAGAGTGCAGGCGAGGGTGTCGGGGCTGCTTTCATGGATTGTGTTTTTGGTGGCGGCTGTTTCTGCGTCATCTCCCGCATCGGCCGGCATTGTAGCCCGTGACGCTTTTGTTTCGCTCTCTTCTCCGGCGCTCGAGATTCTCAAGCGCACCACGCGTCTTGACATGCTCGATTATTGGGATGCCGACAGTGTTTTCAAGGCGTCGAACGCCATGGAGGGTCTGTCTTGGCTTGAAGCCGCCGGCCCTGACTATATAAGGGTGCGTCTCACTCCGGTGAGTGTGTTTGAGATAAAATTGCTGCCCTTTAAGAACAAGCAAGTGGTGATGACAGTCTACACGGTGGGTGATGACAGGCAGGCGGAAGACAGCCGGATTGATTTCTATGACCAGGCCATGAACCCGCTCGACTCCAAGAAATTTTTCAAGGCTCCCGACCTTTCAAATTTCTTCGACATCCCGAAAGGTTCTGTCACAACCATGAAGGAAATCAAGGAGATGGTGCCTTTCCCGACTGTGGCCTATAGTGCTTCGGCAGACGGCAACAATCTTTCTGCGCGCCTCACGGTAGGGGAATATATGAATATTGATGACTATAATATTATAAAGCTCTTCCTGAAGCCGGAAGTCATTCTGGAGTGGAAGAACGGCTATAAGGCCCGCTAACGCCTTTAAAGACCTTAACGAACTTAAGGTCTTTAAAGCATAATCAGTAATCAAAAAAAACTAACATACATGGAACGTAAAGTAAGAGTGAGATTCGCTCCGTCGCCCACGGGGCCTCTCCACATCGGCGGTGTGCGCACTGCCCTCTATAATTATATATTCGCCCGCCAGAACGGCGGCGACATGATTCTTCGCATAGAAGACACCGACAGCCGCCGCTTCGTGCCCGGTGCAGAAGAGTATATCAACGAGGCTCTTCACTGGCTTGGCATAACTTTCGACGAAGGTGTGCGCGAGGGTGGAGAATATGGCCCCTATAAGCAGAGCGAGCGTCGTGAGATATATAAGGAGAATGTGCAGAAGCTTCTCGATGCCGGCAAGGCGTATATAGCATTCGACACTCCCGAAGAACTTGAGGCTGCCCGTGAGCAGACACCGAATTTCCAGTATGACGCCCACACCCGCGGCTCTATGCGCAATTCGCTCACTATGCCGAAAGAGGAGGTTGACAGGCTTATTGCCGACGGCGTGCAGTATGTGGTGCGCTTCAAAATTGAGCCTGACAGAGATGTGATTGTCAACGATCTTATCAGAGGAGAAGTGAAAATCAATAGCAGCATCCTCGATGACAAGGTGCTTTACAAGAGTGCCGACAATCTTCCGACATATCATCTCGCCAATATTGTCGACGACCATCTTATGGAGGTGAGCCATGTGATCCGCGGTGAAGAATGGCTCCCTTCTGCGCCCCTCCATGTGCTTCTTTATGAGGCTTTCGGCTGGACTGACACTATGCCTCGGTTTGTTCACCTCCCCTTGCTCCTCAAGCCTGTGGGCAATGGCAAACTTTCCAAGCGCGACGGCGACAAGCTCGGTTTCCCGGTTTTCCTTCTCGAATGGAAAGATCCCGTGTCGGGCGAGATTTCGTCGGGCTACCGTGAGAAGGGTTATCTTCCTGAGGCTGTTGTCAACTTCCTTGCTCTCCTTGGCTGGAATCCGGGCGACGACAGCGAGATGATGAGCATGGACGACCTTATTCGTAAATTCTCTTTCGAGCATTGCTCAAAGAGCGGCGCCAAGTTTGACTATAAGAAAGGGATATGGTTCAACCATGAATATCTTGGCAAGACCGATGATTCAATACTTGCGCAGCTCTTCATGCCGGTGCTTGCGGAAAACGGCGTAGAGAACGCCGACCCGGAGTATGTGGCAAAGGCCGTGGGCATGGTGAAGGGCAGGGCAGATCTTGTGCCTGACCTCTGGACTCAGAGCGACTTCTTCTTCCGCGCTCCGCAGGCTTATGCCGAGAAAGATGTAAAGAAGCGTTGGAGCGTCGACACACCCCGCATCATGGAGGAGTTGATAGAAGTGCTTGAAGGAATCGACGACATGACATCGGCAAATGCCGAGAAGATTGTGCTCGACTGGATTGCATCGAAAGGTTATCATCTTGGCAATGTGATGAACGCCTTCCGTCTGGCGGTGGTGGGGGCATGCCGTGGCCCGCATATGTTCGACATAACGGAGCTTATGCCCAAAGAGGAGGTCATAGCCCGCATCCGCAGAGCCGTAAAAGAAATTCCGGCGCCTGAGAAATGAGAGTCCCCACGCTGAAAGAGGTGAGAGGCTTCCTCGCGGAGGGCGCCCGCCGGCTGCTGGAGCAGCCGCTCTATTCCGCAGGCATATCTGCCTACAGGCTTGGAGTGAAGGTTGCGGCAGTGAGCAATCCGAAAGCGGAAAAACTTGACAAAGGACAGAAGGAGATATGGAAGCGTCTTGACGCCTCCATATCCCCTTCCGACCGTTATATATGGGTGCATGCCGCCTCGCTCGGTGAGTTTGAGCAAGGGCGCCCGCTTATAGAAAAAATTAAAAGGGAGCATCCGGAATATAAGGTGCTTCTGACTTTTTTCTCTCCCTCGGGCTATGAGGTGAGGAAAAACTATGCCGGAGCCGACTGCGTGTGCTATCTCCCTTTTGACACGCCGGGAAGGGTGCGTAAGTTCCTGTATAAGGTGAATCCGGAGATTGTGGTGTTTGTGAAGTATGAGTTCTGGCGCAACTATCTCCATGAGCTTTGGCGCAGGCAGGTGCCCACATATCTCGTGAGCGCGGTGTTCCGGCGTGATCAGTCTTTTTTCAGGAAAAGGAGCGCATGGTATGGTGGCTGGCTAAAATGGTACACTCATATTTTTGTGCAGGATGACCGCAGCCGCCGTCTTCTTGAGGGTATCGGCGTGAGGAATGTGACCGTGGCCGGCGACACTCGTTTTGACCGTGTGACCGACATAATGAACTCTCGAAAGCCAATTCCGGAACTTGAGCGATTCATAGGGATGAACGGTGAAGAAAAGCGGAAAGGGTTTGTGATGATGTTCGGCAGCAGCTGGCCGGCCGATGAGGCTGTATATGGAGAGTGGCTTCGCAAGCGCAGCGAGGTTACGGCTGTGATTGCTCCTCACGAGTTTGATGCCCCGCGTCTTGACAGGCTTAGACAGCTGGTGCCGGGAGAGGTTGTTTTGCTCAGTGAACTGAAGGCCGACCCGAACGCCGGAGAAGGAAAGAGGGTGCTGGTGATAGACTGTTTCGGCCTCCTTTCGAGTGCCTATGCCTATGCTGATGCAGCATATATAGGTGGCGGTTTCGGAGTGAGCATACACAATATCAACGAGGCGGCAGTGTATGGCATACCCGTTATGTTCGGGCCTGAGAATTCTAAATTCATAGAGGCTCAGGAGCTCAAGACTCTCGGAGGAGGCATAGAGGTTGACGGTGAGAAATCGTTCGGCCGCAACGCCGACATCCTATTGTTTGATTCAGACGAGCGACATCGTAGAGGACGCTGGGCCGGAGAGTATATTTCGGAAAAGATTGGCGCCGCCGACAAAATCCTGAAAGAGATTTTGCCGTAAGGCCGCTTCAGAAGATAGTCAATGCAGAGTGCTAAATCCGAATCTTAAAAACACAGGGTGCTAAATCCGAGTTTTAAACGAGTTTTAAATAAATTTTATGAATTGGAAATGCAGCGTGGTCACGTTGCATTTTTTTATAACTATAAGGACATAAAAAAATTGATTGTCATCCCGACAACCAATCTTCTGTTAACCTTAAAATCTAATACCATGAAAAACTCGATGCAAAATTAGTAATATTTTTTCAAAATATGCTTAATAACATAAAAATATTTTAGTATTTAACATTGATTAATATTTAAATGGAATAAATGCTGCATAAATTACGTTTGTTAACAAGGCGAAGGAGATAATGACAGTAAAAGGGCAATAATGATGTGCTTTCGGTTGTTGAAATATTGAATAAAATTATTTCATCGCATAGCGTTGTGAAAGTGTCACTACGCCATGGCAAGAAAGATTAACGGCATGAAAGAGATATTGAAATTCTTAAAGGAGCTGAATAGAAATAATAACCGTGAATGGTTTGAGGCGCACAAGTGTGACTATCTGAAAATAAAGGCAAAGGTGGAAGACCTTGCGCAGCGTCTCATCAATGAGGTTGCAAAGTTTGATCCTGAGGCGGCATATCTTGCGCCGTCCGACTGCACTTACCGGATCTATCGCGACACACGTTTCTCACAGGATAAGACTCCTTACAAGAATCATATAGGGATTTTTGTGAATCCGCCATATGGAAAGAAGGTGAACCGCATGGGGTATTATCTGCATCTTGAGCCGGGCAATTCTCTTCTTGCGGCGGGCACAGTTTGCCTGCCGTCGAAGACAGTGACAGCCATACGCAAATCAATTTTCGACAACGTTGAGGAGTATCTTGCCATTGTTGAATCACCGGGATTTAAGGAGGTTTATCCGGAAGTGGGGGAGAATTGCCTGAAGACTGCCCCCAAGGGCTTTCCTAAAGATTGGGAATATCTGCCGCTCGTGAGGCCAAGGGACTATGTGGCCTCACATATGCTTTCGGATGCGGAACTGTGTGAGAGCGGATTTATAGAAAAGGCCGGTCGACTTTTTGCAGTGGCCAAGCCTTTTAATGATTTCATCAACTTTGCTATTGACGAGGAGGGCGAGCTTTAAAGACTCGAGGGACTTTAAGGTCTTTAAGGACTTTAAGGTCTTTAGTGTCTTTAAGGTCTTTAGTGTCTTTAAGGTCTTTAGGGACTTTAAGGTCCTTAAAGTTTTAGAACATTTCGTAGTCTATTGAGAGCACTTGGAATTCTGTGCGCCTGTTGATCTGGTCAGCAGCCTCCTGGTCTTCAGGGCTCAGGGTCTCGATAAACTCTTCCGTGAGCACTGTGCCTTCCGGGAATTGCGGGTATTCTCTTGCTATTCTCTTTGTGACAGTCTTTGGCATGCTTTCGCCATAGCCTTTAGGGCTAAGGCGCCCCGCATCTATTCCGGCTCCGATCAGATAGTCCACCACGCTTTGGGCGCGCCGGTCGGAGAGGCGTATGTTGTATTCGTCGCTGCCCTTGCGGTCGGTGTGCGCTCCCATCTCTATTGTGACGTTCGGATTCTCATTGAGCATCACTACCATTTCGTCGAGCGCACTTTTCGATTCAGGACGCAGCGTGGCCTTGTCGAAGTCATAGAAGATGTTTTCAACCACCTGAGGCTTGTTGATGGCGGCCAGAATGAAGTCTATGCCATAGTCGGCGTCCTCTTCCGCACTGTCGCTTTCAAACTCCTGCTTCACGTTGAGGTATCCCGGGGCGCCGGCTTTCATCACATATTTCACGCCTCGGTCGAGGTTAAACTTGAAGGATCCGTCGTCGCGTGCCACCTCTTTCTGGTTGCTGCCGTCGTCGCCGACTATTCGGATAATGGCATTGGGCACAGGCTCCTCATCCTTGTCGAGCACCCATCCGGAGATTGTGATGTGTATGTCGGGAAGTTCAAAACTGAAAATATGGTCATAGCCTCTCGCGTCGCCACGGTTGGAACTGAAATAGCCGGTCTCGCCCTGGCCGAACGTTATTCCGAAGTCATCGCCAGCGCTGTTGACAGGCTGCCCCATGTTTTCTACGCTCCAATATTCGCCCGTGGTGTTGAGTTTAGCCTTGAAAATGTCGAGCCCTCCGAATCCGGGGTGTCCGTCGCTCGCAAAATAGAGCAGAGAGTCAGTGCGAGAATAAGGGAACGACTCATTGCCGGGTGTGTTGATCTGCGGCCCCATGTTTTCGAGAGAGCCCACGCGGTCATTTAGATTCACTCTCCATATGTCGAGTCCGCCGTATCCTCCGGGCATATCGCTGCAGAAATAGAGGTACCTGCCGTCGGCCGACACCGCAGGGTGTCCTACCGCCGAGAGTGTGTCGGCTGTGATCTCATATTTCTGCGGGGCGCTCCATGTAGCGTCGCTTCTTCGAGAAGTATAGATTTCAACAGACGTGCTCGATGTCTCAGAGCGGCGGGCTTTGGTTAGATACATGGTCTGTCCGTCAGGAGTGAAGGAGACAATGCCCTCGTCGGCGTCGCTGTTGAGTTCCCCTTCCACCGGCTCAGGCTGTTGCCATTGCCCCCGTTCATTTTTCTTGCTGAAATAGATGTCGCCCTTCTTCATGCCCGTTATTTCCGATTTCTTGTCGCCGGTTACTTTCTCGTTGGTGGAGGTGAAGAAAATCTGGTCGTAGCTTTTGTCGAGATACATAGGTGCGAAGTCAGCGCGTCGCGAGTTGAAAATCTTGGCATTTTTCACCACATATCTTGTTTTAGGCTTCTGCTTTGCGGCAATAGCCATTCGGCACCCTTTTAAGGCCTCCTTTGTAAGGAGGTCGTCGGGCTGATATTCAAGGTAGTTGGTGTAGGCGTCGATAGCCGGGCCATACTTGCCGTCGGCCTGCAGGGCTTTGCCGAGATAAAGATAGGCGGAGGAGTCGGGATACTCATAGCGCAGCGCGTTCTGGTATGCTGCGGCGGCTTGCGGTGCTCGGTTTAGTTTTGTGTAGCATTGCCCGAGTTTAAAGGCCACTTCTCCGCGCAGCGGACGGTCTTCCCTTTTTGTGAGGCGGTTATAGACTTTGCGATAGATCTTCTGGGCGTCGAAATACTCTCCGCGGTCAAAAGCCTCGTTGGCATCGGAGAGCTTGGCCGACTTGCATCCCGGCAAAAAGAGCAGGGCAGCCATGCAGGCGGCCGCTATATATAAATAAGAAAAGCCATGACATTTCATGGCTATAAAACGTGTTTACACGTGGGGATATTATATATTGGAGCTGAATGGATATGCACACGCCCTGCGTGCGCCACAAAGGAGCATAAAAGGGGCGGGGGCTTCCGCTAAAGCCGGGCGGAGAGGGGTCTGCTTCTGCTGAGAGGAGGGCTTTTGCTAATGCGGGGGGAGGGTCAGAAGAAGGTGTAGTTTATTTTGAAATCGATCACGGGATATACCGGCAGGGCTTTCACGATTTTCATGTAGTCGCCCACACGTCCCCGGATGTTGTCGAGGTCCTTGGTCATGTTCACGCCGTCATGGTTGATCACGTCGGGTGCGCCGCCCCAGAAAAGGGCGCCGGCTTCTACGCCCACATTCCAGCGTTTCTCCTTGTCGATTGCTCCGCTGTAGCCGAATCCAAGATAAGGCTTGAAGCGGTTGGTGTAGGCTTTCGCGCTTACAGAGCCGTCGGTGTCAGGCTCCATATAATAAGGTTTCCCGTCTTTGAAATCGCCGATGTGGATTCCGATGTGGCCGTATTCGTGAAACTTTGCCTGTATCTCTTCCACTTTGTCAGGGTCGATGTAATTGCTGCCTCCGATGTTTACGTCAGTCACATCCTCGATGTTTGTGAAATATTCATATCCCCGGTTGTAGATGTTTAGGGCAACAAGCGTGGGCATCTCCTCTTTAGCATTCACCGCTTTTGCGATCGTGCGGTTCCCCATGAAGAAGCCTGCCGTGAAATGCCAGTGGCGATTGTTTTGGAAAGGGTAAACATCTACGAGCAATTTGAAATTAACCACGGTCGGTTTTGCAATCATCTTCACCTTGTCGTCCATCTCAAGGCCGGTCATGTCATACAGCATTTGCTGCACATGGCTGATGTTGTTTCCTTCGAGGCCTCCGGAGAATGTAGTAATGTCGAAATGCATCGGCATATGGAACGACGGGAGCCACTGCACCCCGGCTCGAAGCGATGCCCACCGGGTGACAGGTGTGGATGCTTCTAAGCCGAGCCCGTCAGTGCCTGCCGTTATAGCCACGTCAAGATTGTTGGCCACATTATTGTCGCCGCACCATTTTGCAATTTTTGCGAATTGAGCGGATGCGTGAAGAGAGAGGCACCCGAGAAGAGTTATTGTCAAGAGGAATCGTCTTGTCATATATAATATATTGAGAGTAAAAAGTCGCTAAGAATGCAAAATTACACAAAAAGTTGGAAAAATAAAGATGGTTGTGCCAAAAAACATATATAAATTAAGGCGATATATGTGGGAGGAGTGGATGATTTGTTAAAATTAACATTTGAAATAAATCTTTGAGTGGTTGATATAGGGTATTTTATGGTCAATTTAGTTAAATTTCACTTTCTTAAAATATTTTTCATTAAAAATTTGTTAGATTTACTAAAGAGTCTTACCTTTGTAGCCAAATTCTGTGCGAATTCGAGCAAAGAATGGCACAGGGTTTATGCTTTTTGTCAAATTTCCACAGGTAACGCTTTGGGCGCCAGCCGGTTTGCGCGAATCAGGCTGGGATGGCTCGCATTGCTTATCAGAAAATAAACTAAACAAACTAACAATAATTAATTCAAAACTAAAAGGAATGAATAGAAAATTAGTCAACGGCTTGCTGTTGCTGACAGTAGCGACGGGTGGAGTCGGCACGTTCACTTCTTGTAAGGACACCGAGTCTGATTTCAGAAGTCAGGTGCTCGTTGCCCAGGTTGATCTTAGTGAGCAGATTGCGGCGCTCCGCAACATCACAGACCCGGCCTTCAAGCAGAATCTCGACAACCTTATCAACGGCCTTATCGCAGCAGGCGATTTTGCTACAAACACTGATCTTCAGAAAGTAGTAAACGACCTCTTGCTTCTCAGTAGCCGCGTAGACGGTTTGGAGAGTGAGATTGACGTTATTTCAGGTAAACTCGACAACTTTGCTACAAAAGACGAGCTGAACACAGTCAAGGATCAACTCACAGTTATGCTCGAGACAGCAGTGAGTGAACTTAACCAGACTATCGCCGGAATCAACACCCGTCTTGACGGCCTCGACACACTTGTGGGCAATCTTCAGGGGGACATCACCAATCTTCAGACAGAGCTTGGCAATATTACAACCAAACTCAGCACAATTGAGCAAAATATCGCAACACTTACTCAGGATGTTGCTGATGCCAAGGCTAAAGCAGCTGAAGCTCTCGCCAAAGCAATCGCTAATGAAAATGCAATCTCTACTCTTAATACCAAGGTGGGTGAACTTGAGCAGAAGTTCAATGATTATTACACCAAAGGAGAGATCGACGGCTTCAAAACCGAACTTGAAAATAAGATCACAGCTCTCAATACAGCCCTTGATGCACTCGGCACAGAGCTTCGCGGTGCTATCAATAATGTAGAGACAGCCCTTGGTCTCGCTGAGGGTAGACTTGATGCTATTGAAGAATTCAATAATAAGGTTGAAAAGCAGTTCTCATTCCTTTGGGATAAACTCGCTCGCCTCATCACAAGCATTCAGCTTCAGAGAGTAGTGAATCCTATCTTCGGAGGTCTTGATTTCCCTATAGGTTTCAGCACTTCTGTTCTCGCAAACTACCTCTATAACGGTGTAAACGATGTGACCTTCCCGAATGATGACTCTAAACTGGAGTATGGCCAGACAGACTATGCAAAGAATCTTTATGAGAATTTGAACCTCGCTGCAATCGGCGCTCCTTCAGAGTTTATCAAGGGCAACACAATGACGCTCGGCTCACTCGGAGATGTGTATGTTACACTCAACCCGACAGCAAACGATTTCACAGGCGTAAGGGCTAAGCTCGTCAATTCACTTGACCAGACAATTCTCGAAGACCTTGTGCTTGAGAAAGATAACGAAACTCTCTTCAAGTTTGGGTTCACCCGCGCTGCCGGTGAACGCAGCGGCAACGGTCTCCACCGTGCTACCGTTAAGGCCACTGACGTAGAGAAGGCTGTTAGCCAGATCGGTCTTGAAGTTGAGCCCGGTCTTCTCGAAGCATTCAAGGATGCTATCAAGAACCGCACTCGTCAGGACTTCGCCGAACTTGCTAAGCTTCTCGTTCAGCAGTTCAACAACAAGTTTGACGCTTATGCGTTGAAAGTGTCTTGGGATGATGTTGACCAGGAAGGCAATAAATTTGAGAACAGCGTGATTTCAGGCTATGATATCGCAGCCACTACATTCCGCCCCTTGAGCTACCGCTCAGGCTTCGGCTTCACAGTAGACAATAAGCTCCACGAGTTCTCACCGCTTACAGAGTATTTCAACAACTACTTCGATGAGCTCAGCAAGAAAATCAAGTTTGAGTTTAAAGATCTCGGCGGTTTCGAGCATATCTTAATCGAGCTTGATAAGGTTGACACTACTGTGACAATGGAAGGCGACATCGTGATCGATCTTTCCGGTCTTCCCGTTTACGAAGCAGGTTATGAAAACGATCCTGACCATATAATCGGTGTGCTCGGTGAAGACGCTAAGATCACACTTAGCCAGAATGGCGCAGAGGGTGTCGGTTCAGGCGACCTCGCTCCGCTTATCGATGCTATCCAGCAGGCTGTAGACAACTCTCAGGCTCAGGTTGACGACATCAAGGATCAGCTCACAACTCAGGTGAACGACATGATTGACGAAATCAACCGTCAGCTCGAAGGTCTCCAGGGTCAGATCAACGATCAGATCGGTAATATCCTCGATGAAATCCGTGAGGAAATTTCCGGCAAGCTCAGCCACTTCAACCGCTTTGTTGACCTCTACAACAAGATTGCAAGAAAGATCAACCAGATTCTTGAAGATCCCAACGGCTATCTCCAGGTTATGGCATTCTATGCTAATGCAAACGGTCCTCACCACCTTTCAACCAAGGTTACTGCTCCTACAGTGTTCAACGCAGAGGGCGGCAACGCAATCGATATCTTCTGCACATCTTACAATGCAGAGCTCATCGTTCCTTCTTACAAGAAGTATGTTGCAATCACCGGCGTTTACGACAGCAAGGGTAACAAGGTTAATGCCGACCTCAGAGCTCTCAACGAGAACAACGGCAGCATGAACAAGATTGCAACAGGCAACCAGCACAGATTCGCAATCAATGCTGACAAGCTTGAGGCAGGCAAGATTTACGAGGTGCTCTATCAGGCTCTTGACTATAGAGGCTACACTTCTACCCGTGCATACTACATCACTGTGAAAAAATAATTGAGAAAATGAGAATGTCCGGGCTCTTCCGGACGGATGAATCCGGACATTCCCTTTTTCATTAGAATTACAGAACCCAAAAAGAATTCAAACAATGAAATTAAATAAGATTCTTCTGACTGCATCTCTTCTGCTCGGTGGTGTGTGTGCCAACGCTCAGGAAACAGTCACGGAATATGTATTCCAACCCCACTGGTACGGACAGGCTCAGTTTGGCCTTCAGGAGACCCTCGGTGAGGGCGCGTTCGGCAAATTGCTCAGCCCTAATGCTCAGCTTGCCGTAGGCTACAAGTTCAACCCCTATATCGGTGCTCGCTTCGCGGTTAACGCATGGCAGAGCAAGGGTGTGAGCAACATCCCCTTCGACAACATCTACAAAGGCTACAGATGGAAATGGAACTATGTTGCTCCTACTGTAGACGCAGTTGTTGACATGACCAACCTTATCGGCGGCTTCAACCCCAACCGTCTTGTAGAGGTTAACCTCATTGCCGGTATCGGTTTGAACATCGGTTTCAGCAACGATGAGGCCAACAAGATCAACAGCGCATTCCGCACAGACAACGGCATGGGCGCTGACTACATGATGCTCGAAAACGCATGGGACGGCACAAAGGCTCGTTTCCTCGGCCAATTCGGCGTGGACGTTAACTTCAACGTAACCGACCGTCTTCAGGTAGGACTCGAACTCATGGCCAACACTTTGAGCGACAACTACAACTCTAAGAGAGGTTCAAACACCGACTGGTATTTCAACGGCCTCGTAGGCGTGAAGTATGCTTTCGGTCCCAAGTCTGAGACTGTTACCCGCGTAATCGAGACTCCGGTTCAGGAGCCCCAGGTTATCGAGAGAATCATCGAGAAGGTTGTAGAGGTGCCCGCTCCCGTGGAGACTCCCGCCAAGAAGGAGGTTGAGGCTATGCGCCGCGACGTTTTCTTCAAAATCAACAAGACAGTTGTCTCTTCAAGCGAGATGACCAAGGTGGCTGCTATCGCCGACTACCTCCAGGAGCATCCCGATGCTCATGTGACAATCACAGGTTACGCCGACAAGGGCACAGGTTCACTCCAGCTCAACCTCCGTATTGCCGCTAAGCGTGCAGAGGCCGTTGCAACAGCACTTCGCAACAACTACGGCATCTCCGCATCACGCATGACAGTGAAGAGCATGGGCGAAGCTGAGGCACAGCCTTATGCAGATCCTGTACAGAACCGCGTGGCTATCTGTATCGCAGAGCCTGCAAAATAATATTTTCACGGTGAAATATTTCGCGTGAAAAATGCGTTATAAACCCTAAAGACGGGTAAGCGCCCGGTGGCGTTTCCCATCTTTAGGGTAATTTTTTATTCTCACTTTATTGTTGATATTTAACATAGTCAGGCATGCGCATACTGCGCTGCCGCACACTGCAAAATAATGAAACATATTCTAATTCTCTCTCTTGCCATGGCAGCTGCCATGCCCGCAATGGCTGATTTGAACGGCGAAGGATATTATCGTGTAGAGAACTACAAGACTGAGCGATGGGTGTCGGTGATTGACTATCGCGGAAGAATAGACCTTGGCTCTACATCTGCCGACCTTCAGGCTATAAAACTTCAGAAGAATTTCGACGTCGTAAGTGGCGACGCGGCTTCTGTGCTATATGTGAAACCCGTGTCGGGCGAATATGACATAACCGCCCAGGGGACCGGCATTTATGAAATAATCGACCATTATCTGCGTTTGCGAGAAGTAGGTTCCGCCAACGGACAGACTCTATATAAAGCTTACGGCACATACAACGGCGCCACACGTTATCTCGGTGATGGAACCGTAGGGAACCGCGATCTCGGCGGCATGTCGACTGCCACCACAGGTGATTATCAGAAATGGTATATCAAGCCGATCACTTCTGATGGCGAAAACTTTTTTGGCGTGCAGTCAACAGTGGATGCCAACGGCGCCCTCTATGCGTCGCTTTATACTTCTTTCCCATATTCCGCTTATTCCGACGGAGTGAAATTCTACTATGTGAACCGCACCTTCCTCGGGGCTGCCGAGCTTAAAGAGGTTGACGGCACTGTGGCTGAATCAACCCCCGTGATTGTGAAATGCGCAGGCGTTAATCCTTCAGACAATCGCTTGTATGTGGGAGGCTCGGGAATATCAATGAGCGACAACTGCTTGTCTGGCACATATTTCAATTGCGACAAAGGTGGCCATGAGAACTTCACTACCTATGACCCCAAGACCATGAGGGTGCCCGGACGCTGTGCCGATGGCTCGTTCGGTTTCATCACGGCCGACATCGAGACCATCCCTGCCAATACAGCTTATCTCAAAGTGACGCCTGACGCCCCATCGGAGGTCAAGATCATGAGCACTGAAGAGTTTGATCTATATTACAAATATCATACCGCCGTGGAAAGCGTGGGTGTAGACTCCGACGAAAGCTCCGACGTTTATTCAGCCACCGGCATACTGCTTCACAAAAATGCAACCCCGGAACAGATAAACTCCCTTCCCGCGGGATTGTATATAATAGGTGGCAAAAAAATATTGAAACGTTAAAAATTTTCATATTTATTCCTTTCGACCCCGGATAGTGCTATTGCATAATCCGGGGCTATTTATTAACTTTGTTGTCATGGAAGATAAAGTCATAGTAGACGGCCTTTCCTTTGTGCCGTATCTTAGAAGAGAAGAGATTCAGGAGCAGGTAAAACGCGTGGCTTCAGAGCTTCGCCGTGACCTTGAAGGGAAGAAGCCGGTGTTTCTTTGTGTGCTCAACGGTGCATTCATATTTGCGGCCGACCTCGTGAGAGAGGCCGGGCTGAACGATGCCACAGTTTCATTTGTAAGATATAAGAGTTATGACGGTCTAAGCTCTACAGGCGATGTGAAGCAGCTTGTGGGGCTTACTGAAGACATCGACGGGCGCGACGTAGTGATTGTTGAAGATATTGTCGACACGGGTCTCACGGCAGTTCAGATGATTGCCGACCTCAAGAAGCGCAATCCTAATTCTATAAGGTTTGTCACACTTCTTCACAAGCCCGAAAGTTCAAAGACAGGGTTCAAACCCGATTATGTGGCATTCACCATACCTCCGAAATTTATCATAGGCTACGGCCTCGACCTCGACGGCAAAGTGCGCAATCTAAAAGATATTTATGCCATAGAGGAGTGAAATAACACTGTTAAATCTTAAATCTTATGTTGAATATTGTTCTTTTCGGAGCTCCCGGCAGCGGCAAAGGCACCCAGAGCGAAAAATTAATTGAGCAGTATGGACTGCATCACATTTCTACAGGAGAAGTTCTCCGCGACCATATCAAACGCCGGACAGAACTCGGCAAAATAGCGCAAGGCTATATTGACGAGGGCCAGCTTATTCCCGACGACCTTATGATAAGCATACTTGACGATGTGCTTGAAAAGGAGGCAAAAGGGAAGTCGGGAGTGATTTTCGACGGTTTCCCGAGAACTATCCCACAGGCGGAGGCCCTGAAAGGTCTTCTTCAGAAAAGAGGCACTGACCTTCACGCAGTGGTGGGACTTGAAGTGCCGGAGGAGGAACTTGTGGACAGAATGCTCAACAGGGGAAAGCAGACCGGCCGTGCCGACGACAATATTGACACCATCCGCAAGAGGCTCGAAGTGTATCACAAGCAGACCTCGCCGCTTCGCGACTACTACCACAACGAGGGGAAGTATATGCCCGTCAACGGGTCGGGAAAGGTGGATGAGATTTTCGAAATCATAGCCTCCGGCCTTGAGAAAATGACAGGCGCGAAGCGCAAATGATGGACATTCCCGCATGCTTCGCTCCAACGATTGTGGAAACGAATGCAAAATGAAGACAGCATCAGACAAAGGGATGACGCGCCCGGCGCTTCATCCCTTTGTTGCGCAAATAAAAATCTTTTTACACGTTTCGCTATAAAAGCGTTGGTGTTATGCAATTTTTTTATTAATTTTGCGCGTCGAGACTTGCTCCTGGCTGGGATAGTCTCGAATAATTGATGTCGTGAATTTTAATTTATTGACAGACAGATTTAAACAATAGAATATAAAGCCAAAAAAAACTCATATACAATAACCCTTTCAACCGGCCGCCTGCCGTGAGGGCAGTGTCGTCCGATTAAAATTTTGTAATAATGGAAGCAGAAAAGAAACCAAAACGTCCGAGAATCGGCGCTCCGTCAGCAGGGGCTTCCGAAGTCGGGGAAACTGAAAACCGTTATGAAAAGGTGAACTATCCTAATGACGACCGCCAGCCCGGCGACCGCCCCCAGACCCGTGCCTATGGCGACCGCCAGCAGGGGTATCAGCAGAGACCTTACGGATATCAGCAGAGACAGGGCGGCTACAACCGTGGCAACAACTACAACAATCATTATGACCGCGCCGGTTATCACCAGCAGGGGTATCAGCAGCACACTCCGTCGACCGATGCAGAAGGCGAGAAGACTGAGCAGGCAGCGGACTCAACTTATCAGCCCACGGCTGAGGGCGGCTATCAGCCACGCCAGAATGGCTATCAGCCACGCCAGAACGGCTATCAGCCGCGCCAGAACGGTTATAACAACCGCCAGGGCGGCTACAACAACATGAACCGTCAGGGCGGCTACAACAACATGAACCGCCAGGGCGTCTACAACAACATGAACCGTCAGGGCGGCTACAACAACATGAACCGTCAGGGCGGCTACAACAACATGAACCGTCAGG
>VSPM01000053.1 GCA_009775365.1 Muribaculaceae bacterium | reverse complement strand
TGAAAGGCCGCCCAATACTCTATGTCTTTTGCTTGGTTGAAAAACATAAAGTTCTTATCCCGAACTCGCGTTATTAGCGCTTTTAGTTTATGCCCGGTTAGCGGGCATAGGAATTAAGTGAATGAATATTGGATTTGTCGAGAGTATGCCTTTCAAGGAGAGTATCGTTTCAAGAGTTTTTTATATTGCGGGGTTGATGTGTATTCCTCAAGCCATCTGTCGACTGAATGAAGAAGCGCAGTGTCTGACTTTTGAATCACCCACACTTGGAACTGTGTGAAACTTACGGGGTTGTCGTAGTTCAGCCAAGGGTATCTCTCTTTCATGTGCCGGGCTGTATTTTCGTTGACCACGGCAAGCCCGATTTCACCTTTCGCCACTTTCATGCAAAGATACTCTTCGGAGAGTTCTTTCTCTTTGATGACTTCAATATGCGCTCCTATTTCATTCGACAGGTTTTCAAGCCGTAATGCGGCAGGGGAATCCTGCTGAATATATACGGTGTCGGATGCGAGATCGAGAGCAGATTTGATTTTCACATATCCTGACGAATCTGAAGCCTGAATGAGAACAAGGCGGTCGAGGAATACGCTGCGAGATGTTATAAACCGGTTCTTCACGCTATTGTCGGAAGGAAGGGAGGCAAGCATATCATATGTGCCTTTCTCCAGTTTCCTGAGTGCGTCGTGAAGGTTTACGACAGGCCAGAATTTTAAGCTTTTTCCTGTGTTGCGTTCAAATTCTTTCAACATGTCGAGATTCATTCCTCCGAGAGTGTCGTTATATATGTAATAACTTAACGGCCCGTAGATTATAGCCACATCTACAGTGTCGTTGCGAGAGTTTCCCTGCGTGATGGGCGCCAAAGGAGAGGCAGAGCCACATTTGCGAAGTGTGCTCATTGCCGCCACAACGGCAGCGAGCAGCAAAATGTAGATAATGGCTTGGCCATGTTTGCGTTTTATTGGCTTCATTCTAATGATTTTGACAACTAATTTATCAGTTTGAAAAGTCTATCGAAAGCCCCATCTCAAGGCGGCGGGGATTCATCGGATAATGAGGAAGCAGGAAACTGTTTTTAGAGAACATGCCTTGATTTACATGACTCCACAACACATAGAAGCGTGTTTTGTATAAGCGTGCTGAAACGTAGGCATTGCAGATCGGGTAGTTCCCCACCTTTATCTTGCCTGCTCCCTGCACATGAAAAGACATGGTGGCCGGCTGATAGTTGTAGCCGTTGTAAGAAGTGTAGTAGTCGCAATCTACTCCTATCTGAAGTTTAAGCACTTTGAATGCAATAAACTTGAGAAACAGGTTGCTGTAGATGGTAAGTTCAGGGAGGGGAAGCACATCGCTGTTTGATGTTTTTTGATAATAGATTGTGTTGTTCCAGTTTAAAATGCCGACTTTGAACTTTTGGTCAAGTCTTGCGGAAAACACTTGAATATTGCCGTTGTGCTGACGCGGAAGTGACAAGGCGTCGAAATAAACCATGTTTTCGATGTTTTCAACTCCCGCGCTTAACGTTGTTTTTGTCCAAGGGATAAGAAGTTCTCCTCCCGCTTTATATCTTCTTGTTTTGCCGAAATCATTGTTCCATGCGAAATGATTGGATATATAGTTTTGCAATAGATACGGTTGAGCCTGATTTTTAAATTCAGCATTAGCAGAAATCTTTACGGAATCGCCGAATAGTTTGAAACGTGTCGTAAGATTGCCGTCAAGTTCAATATCGCCGACAACATCTCCAACAAGTCCGAATTTTGCACTTGCTGCATATCTCAAAATGTTTCCTTTGTCTTTCTGGAGCCGCCCTCCGGCCCAAAGCATGTTTCTGGTTGAGGTAGGGGATATGTGGAAATTTGCCGGCAGGGGAGAGAGCTGTTCAATCTCAGTGTCGGTGAGCTCAGGGCTATGGAAAAATGTGGTTTGCTTATATTTCTGTGTCTGATAGGAGATGTATGCAGAAAGGCCGAATTTAGCCCATTTCTGGAAACCCTCTATCAACTCTATGCCAAACGAGTTGGTCATTTTAGTGAGATAGGTGTCGTCTTCAGTTCCCGTGGGGTCAAGATAACGGTTTTCCCAGAACTCTTCGCCTTGAGAGGCATTTGTGTTTTTGAAAAAATGGCGAGCGTGCTGGAGATCGAATGAATATATGAACCTCGTTATGGGTATGTATATTTCTCTTGTCAGAGTGTCGTTTACGGTTTGCGACCTCCAAAAACCGACTTTGTAGGCGTGAGTCATGAAAAATTCATCGCCGTTCAGGCGCGTGTGTGCGGCATTAAGACGGGTGGGAATGCTCTTGGGCTCAATCTTGCTCACTCCGCCTTGCAGCTGCGCAGGGTCGGTGATATATAGGTCGTCGGTTATTCCACCATTCTCTTTGTTGAGAAAGTTGTAATGGTTGTAGAAAGCCTGCAGCTCATATCTGTCGCCAAGATAATATGTGGAGAGGCCGAATGAAAAGTCTTTTGTGGCTTGCGACTCATATGAGCCTTTCGAGTAAATATAGTCAAGAGTTCCGCCTATACCGATTCTGCGGTTCACATTTCCGGCGAAATCCACTTTTAACCTGTCCTGATGAGTCTGTTTGTTTCCGGCGAAACCATATTGCATGATTGTGGTCGGGACATACATATTGTAGAATTTCTGCTTTTCAAAAGTGGGAATCCATGCTTTTAGGGCATCTTTAAAAAAGAAAGTTGACTTTTGCGGGCGGTCAAAGTATATTAGGTTCAAACCTTCGGCCCCTATGTTTCCGGTAGTGGCATAGGCGTCAGTAACCATAGCCGGTATGGCGCTTCGCTGGTAATTGTATGCGAGTGTGTCAATCACCGATTCAACATGGTTGCCTAAAGGGAATGTGAGAGTCCATGCCGAACCTTGGCGAACTGTGTCGGGTTCTGCGGCTTTTTCGGATGAGGCCGATTGTCTCATGTCAATGCCGCGCGCGGCGTCAGGCATTCTGTTCTGAGACTGGCCCTCAGAGCCAAAGAAGGAGAGGAGTAAGACTATAATATATAAAACACGTTTTTCAAACATGACGCGAAGTTAGCAAATAAACGGCTAAAAAAAAAGGATAGGAGAGAAAAGGGCATAAAAAAAGAGCGGGGTTTCACAATCACGCTCTCTGATAGCATTAAATTCTAATACCATGAATAAAACACAGTGCAAATACAATAATCGTACTATAATAACGAGTGCTGTATTATATTATTGTGAGAGCGCGTGAAAAAATATTATAAATTTGATTTTTTAGAAAGTATTTTGAATCTGATTTTTAAATGTCATATATATAATGAGTTGCATGGAAACATTGTTTTATGACTATGATGTAATACAGATTATTTTTATGGATTCTTAACAAAAAAAATAGGCCGGCATAAAACAAAATCGCGTTTTTGGTCGTTTTATATGTTGTAAAACATAATTTAATAACATGGTCTTCGATTTGAAGCTATTAAAATTTATGTATGATGAAACATTTATTATCAAAAATCGTAAGATGGTATTGTGTGTCGGCTTCGCAGGTCTACAATCATGACTAAAGCGAGGATTCACTGAAAAAACCATCTGAGATGCTTGCCGGAAGATATTTCGCCGGGCATCTTTAGTGAGGAAAATCTTTAACGTTTTATTAACCCAAAATTAGAGGGCCGGTGCAGAAGCATCGGCCCTGATGTTGTTCATCAATTTGCGGCTGTGTTACTGGTGAGCCGGACGAAGGAGATCGTTGACAGTCTTGACAGGATTGAAAGTGCTTACAGGCACTTCTACAAGCACTGTGTTCCAGTCGGACATTGCTCCGTTCCATAGGCCGGGGAGTTCAAGGGCTTTGATTTCCACACCCTCGCGACTCTTGATGGATATGAAACCGGTGGCTTTGTCTACATAATCAGGGAGATTGAATTTCTTTCCTTGCCAGTCTTTTGTCGACACTACAAGGTCTACGGGATTGAAATGAGTGGCATCCTTGAGCATTTTCTGAGCCTCTTTGTTTTTAGGATCAATCTGAGTGGACTCAAGAATCTGCGGGCTTACTGTTCCGTCGGGATTGTATGCGAGGAACGGGCCTCCGCCAGGCTCTCCTTCATTTTTCACCATGCCGCACACGCGGAATGGGCGATTGAGTTTGCCAAAGATGTATTCCGCTTTCTGTGCCGCATCCATGTTTTCGGAGTCATCATGGGTGATGCATAGCACTTTGTGCATGAATTCAAGCATTTCAGCAAGTTCATCGTCTGATGGGGTGCCTTTTGAGAGCAGTGCGCAATAGTTGTCTGCCTTCCGCTTGATGCCGACAAGCACGCCGCCTATAATTCTCTTATATTTAAGCGTGTCGTCGCGACGTGCATCAGGAACGACATTATCAATGTTCTTGATGAAAATAACGTCTGCGTCAAGGTCGTTAAGGTTTTCTATAAGGGCTCCGTGTCCTCCGGGGCGGAAGAATAATCCACCCTTTTCGCGATAAGGGGTGCCATCCATATTAGCTGCTACAGTGTCGGTCGATGGTTTTTGAATGCTTGTGGAGAGTTCATATTCCACTCCGTATTCATGCTCCATTTTCCCTTTAGACTCTTCAAATTTCATTGACATAAGAGGAAGATGTTCTTCGCTCACAGTGAAATGAACACGCACTTTGCCATCTTTGCCGGAAGCATACTGCGCACCCTCTGCAAGATGCTCCTCAAGAGCAGTGCGTGACGTGCCGGGCACTTTGTGGAATGACAAAAGGGCTTTGGGCAATTGTCCGTAGTTGAGACCTTCCTTGTCGATAAGGGCTTTCACTATATCTTTATAGCGTTTCTCCTTAATCAAAGAGGCAACGCTGAGTCCGTGCAGCGACAGGCATAGGAAGTTGAGCTGGGGGAAGAATGCAAAGTTCTCGATTTCATCAAAAAACTTTTTCATGAAATCATTGTCGGGCTTATCTTTTTTACCGTTTGCAAAAGAGAAGAGGTCTTTGAACATTCGTGATGCAGCTCCGCTTGCAGGAACCATTTTGAGAACTCTTCCTCCGGCGGCGAGGTATTGGTTCCAAAGTGATTCCGCCTGATTCTCCATTTCAGGAGAAAGCACGGATATGCCGTGTCCCGGTGTGGCGGGAGCCTCTATTCTGAGATAGGGGAAACCGTCGGCGAGCATCTGGAGCTCTTCGGCAAGTTTTTCCTGGGAGATTCCTTTTGAGTTCAGAATCTCAAGATCAAATTCATTTAATTCCATATAATATATATTTTGGGTTGTAGATAATTAATTCAGGTCAACAGTTGTTGGCGTTGTGCAAATTTATTTACCTTGTATAGAGTCGAGAGATTCAAGCATTCGCCTGCACACATCAATTCTGCGCGAAAGCAATGGAATATCTTTTTCCAGTTTGTGAGAATCTTTTTGAGAGTGATAGAGCTGCCATGTGGCGGCAATCATCTCTTTTTCATCTGATGGAAGAATGAGAGAGCCGGTCTTTTTCCCATTAAGATATGTCACTTCAATCTTCTCCGGCATATTGTCGGATATCATGGCCGCGATAGAATCTGCATTTTCTCCGTAGAAGCACACAGTGTTGTAAGCGGCTGTCCTATAGTTGAGCGCCTGGTCGTGAGGCACGACGTTCGACATAATTGACTCATCGCCGGCTGTTATAGAAATGCAGTTGAATACGCCTCCTTTTAAAGTGGCGATGATTTCCAATCCCTCATCTTCTGTTATTCGAGCCACAAGCCCGGTGGTCTTTAAGGGGTATCTCCCTTTCCATCCTTTATAGATGTAATATCCTTCAACTTCTCTTGGATTCGACACATGGTCGAAATTTACTATCATTTCTCCAATTTCGGTCTGCAATGCTGTCAGGGCAGACGAAGCGGAGTCGATGCTTGCCTTGTATACGGCGATCGAATCGTTAAGGCTGTAAAGCCATTTTTCCCTCTCTTCAGCCGCTTCTGGCTTTTTGAGCTGGCACGATGCTCCCGACAGTATGGCGAGGGCAAGAATTGGGGCTATATGCTTTCGTTTCATAATCTTTGGATGTCTTTCACACCTTTTACGGTTTTTAATTTCTTTAAAAGGGCGTTCAGTTGGCGAAGGTCGGAAACGGCCACAACAAGCACTCCTTGAAACATTCCGTCGTTGCTGTCAACGGTTATGTTGCGGAGGTTTGCACCTGTTTCTTTTGATATGATAGAAGTGATGTTGGCAAGGATTCCGATGTCGTCGTTGCCGATTATTCGCAGAGTGGCCGGAAGCATGTCGCCCTCTTTTCCGCTCCAGTCGGCCTTGATGATTCGATAGGGATAACGGGTGCGGATGTTCAGGGCATTCGGGCAGTCGCTCCTGTGGATTTTTACTGTCCCGTCAGAACTGATGAAGCCAAACACGTCGTCTCCATAGATTGGGGCGCAGCATTTGGCGAACTTATAGCTAAGTCCGTTGATTGATTTTTCGCCAATAACCAGCACATCGCTTTTTGAGTTTGTTTCTTCGTGGCGCTGTATCTGGAATTCTCCGGCCGACACTTTGGGGCCTTCTGTCCTTGAGTTGATTTCTTCCGTGTAAGTCGACAAGAATTTTCCGGCATCGATTTTCTCATCTGCCATGTCGGCAAAAAACTCGTTGGCATATTTATATCCGGCCTTGTTGATGAGTTTCATCAGCACGGCCTCCTCAAGTTCTATTTTCCTGTTTTTAGCTCTTCTTTCGAGCAGTTCTTTGCCAAGTTCCGCTCTATGCTGCATCTCCTCATTCAGGCTCTGCTTGATCTTATTTCTCGCTTTAGTGCTGACCACAATGTTGAGCCAGTCAGCTTTCGGAGTCTGATTGGACGATGTTAGAATTTCTACAGTGTCGCCGTTGTTTATTCGATAAGTGATTCTCCGATGCTGACCGTTGACGACTGCGCCTGTGCAATGCGCTCCGACGTTAGTATGGATCTGAAACGCGAAGTCAAGCACTGTGGCGCCTGATGCGAGCCTGAAGAGATCACCCTTGGGTGTGAATGCAAACACTTCTTTGCCGTAGAGATCCATCTTCATGTCTTTCATGAGCTGCATAGGCCCGCTTTCTGCAGTTTCGAGAATGTCTCGGATGTTGTTCATCCATTGGTCGGTGGAATCACCCTTCACTCCTTTATATCGCCAGTGTGCAGCAAGGCCCTTTTCAGCCACAAGGTCCATTCTTTTTGTGCGGAACTGCACTTCTACCCATTTTGAACCGGGCCCCATGACAGTGGCATGAAGGCTTTCGTATCCGTTGCTTTTGGGCAGAGAAATCCAGTCTTTCATCCTTGCCGGATTTGCGGTGTACATGTCGGCTACAATAGAATATGCGAGCCAGCAGTCGCTTTTCTCTTTTTCACGCGGAGTGTCGATTATCACCCTGATGGCAAAAAGGTCGTAGATCCCTTGCAGGTCAACCTTTTGCTTTTTCATCTTATTCCAGATGGAGGAAATCGATTTAGTTCGCCCCTTGATGTCGAACTTCAGCCCTGCTGCTTCAAGTTTATTTTTTACGGGGTCGATGAAAGATTTTATATATGCTTCTCGGCTCCGTTTTGTTTCATTGAGCTTATGGGCAATCTGAGTGTAGATTTCGCGGTTTGTATATTTGAGAGAAAGGTCTTCAAGTTCGCCTTTGATTTTGTAGAGCCCGAGTCGGTGGGCAAGCTGTGCATAAAGGAAGTTTGCTTCAAACGACACATCGCGCACCCATTGCTCATCGGGATGATGGTTAATAGAGCGCATGAGAACGAGATTGCGCACAATCATGATTATAATCACGCGGATGTCATCTGCCAATGCGAGCATTAGGCCTCTGAAATTATCTTGGTTAACCGCATTGTTCTTATTTGAGAACTTGTCGACCGCTTCCATTCCGGTGAGCAGGCCGGCCACGCCTTCTCCCCATTCTCTGCGGACTGCCAAAATATCTGTCATCCCGGATTTCAGGATAGGGTAGATGCCTATTGCCAGCAGAATGTCATGGTCCGGCTCTATTGCCTGCGCGAAGCAGAGGGCTGTGCGCAGCGTCAGAATGGCTGTCGGCAACCCTTTTGAGTTGTGAGCTCTGACAGAAGTCTGCATGCCGTTGCGCATCGCTTTTTTTAAAGCTTCTGTTTCGTCGGGAGAGAACCGAGAGGATATGAAAGGGTTGAGGTCATTGAGAAGAGATATGACCTCTCTTTTTTCGGCTATGTTAAGATTATCAACCTTGATATTTTGCATATTCTTTGTTTTTCGACAGAAAACTGAGTTGCAATAGTGCAAAAGTATTAAAAAAGGATTAGATTGCCAAACAAAATCGTTTCTTCTGATTTCAAAAGTTTTAAAATGCAGCGTTAAAGTGTGGCCTTGTCTTGCCATAAGCCTGTTGAGTCAGAATGAAGAACAGGCGCTTTGTTGCCATTAAAACTTCCGAATGAATGAGAAGATAGTGTCGTAGGCGGCTTCTCTTGCTTTGCGACTGCTGAGAATGAGATCTTGAAGTCCGCTGTCGATGGCGCAGACCTGTCGGGCATGCCCCAGATGTTCCCCTCGCTTCTGAATCATTGAAGGGTCGAGCACGGCATCGCCTGTCTGGAATTCAGGAGTGTAGTTGCATCCTTCGATTTTTCTGCTGCTGTGCATCACAAGTATCGGCACTGCTATATTTTCTCGCTTTTTCATTAGTTTGCTCTGAGCTGAGTTTATTGCGTTCACCCAGGATGCAGTCACCGGCGGAGAATAAACCATTTTCCATTCGGTGTTATAAGTCCATTCTCCGTAGTACTCTTTCAGAAGGCTATATGCGTAGCCATCGCAATGGCTTTGAGGTATCTTGGCATTCTTGAAAAGCCGGCCGAAAAATCCCACTGTGGGAATAGCGATATTGCGCATGAATGAAGAGTAGTTCCATTCGAGAAAGGGGCTGTCTGTCACGATGCGGTCAACACCGGCTTCAGTTCCCCTCACAGCTCCGAACAACGCAACGGTCAGTCCTCCGGTAGAGTGTCCTCCGAGAGTTATATCAGTGTTGCCGTCATTCTTGATTTGCAGGATTGCAGAGTCGATGTCGGCGAAATATTCCTCTTGGTTTCTTATATTAAAAGGGTATTGCCATGGTTCGCGGCTTCGGCCGTAGCGGCGCAGGTCTACGGCGTAAAAGTTGAACCCTGAGTCAACAAACCTTTCTCCCATTTCAGACTGGAAAAAATAATCGTTAAATCCATGAATGTAAAGAAAAGCTTTGTGCGAAGGCTTTTTAGACAATTTTCGGATTATTGTGGAGCGGCACGGGCCATCGAATGCTTCTCCCTGATTCACATATCTGGCTTCATAGCCAGGCAATATGTCGGCATGCCAGGAAATGTCGGTGGTGGGAGTTTTGGGGCCTTTGTATTTCTCTTTAAAATTCCATGCCCCGGACGCGAATGTCACAAGCAGGAGAGCAATCAACAGAGGAAGTTTTCTCATTATTATGAATTTTGGAGAAAATGTTACTACTTTTGTTCATTCAATATATGAAAAGTGAGAAGCCGTAAATAATCCGGCTCTCACTTTTTAACATTTCATTGTGTGAAATAGTTTTGGCTTTCTTGAAAACTCCGGGATTATATCCCGTTGTCAGAATCGTCTTCCGGGGCCGCCGGGTCCCCCCGGAGGCGGCCCCGTCGGGCGCCCGGCCTCTCTACGGCTATGTTCACCGGGAGGAGGCATCATTATGTCGGATTCTCCGTCAGGCCCTTTAGATTTCTTTTTTAAAGTATTGAAATTCCAAGTAAGGCCGAGCATTACGTATCTGGTGAGGTCGTTGAACCTGCTGTCTATTATTGAGGAGGCGCTGACGGATCGGGATATATTCTTTTTCTGTGCAAGAAGGTCGTAGGCACGTACTGAGAAAGTCAGCGATTTGTCTGACAAAAATGAATACGACAGTTGAGCGTTCCAAAGCCATTGGTCGGAGTTGTAGCCTTGAGAGTAACCCGAAGAGCTTGAGAATGATAGGTCAGTGTTAAACTCAAGTCCGAATGGCAGATAAACAGATGCGTCTGAATTGAATCCGTAGGAGTGGGTCACTCTGTTGGGCTGCAGAGGCAATGTGTTGGTTACGCTCCCATAGGAATAGTTGGGATTTATGCTCATCTGGAACACATCGCAAGAGAATGTGATTCCGGCAGAAGGAGAAAGGCTAAGATTCCCGGTTCGATTGAAGTCTCCGTTAAGGTATCCCGGGGTAGACCCATATCTCGCGTTCATACGGGCATTGAAACGCCATTTCTTATTGGAGAATGGACGAGTGATCATGCCCATGCCGAATATGTTGAAATTGCCGTTCACATTGCTGTAAGTTGTGGTGCGTCCACCGGTCTGTGAGTCAGTAATTGTGCGCGACACGATTGAATTAACAGCGAAAGAAGCGTTGAGAGCAGCAAATATAGATTGCTGAGAGTCCATTCTGAAGTCGTTGAAGTGCACCCCGATGTTCTGGGTGAAAGTGGGCTTCAATTCAGGATTGCCTATTATGATGTTCAATTGGTCGGACACATCTGCCACAGGCTGCAATTGGGTCATGGATGGCTGTGAAGTTCGCGCTCTATAGTGAGCTCGGATGGACGACCTCTCTCCGAATTTCCAGCGCATATTGGCATATGGGGAAACATTCCATACCCAACGTTCCGGAATGTTGCGTGCATTGTTTATAAGGTCTTCGCTCTTGGAACTTGAGGGGGCAAACATCACGCCGGCATCAAGATTGAAAGTTTTGGAAACTTTTTTATAGCCCAGCTGTAATTCCTGAGAGAAAAACTTATTTCTGAAACTGTTGCTGAGATCAGTGTCTAAGACGGAACCTGCCGGGGGCTCGGAAATTTCGAAATGAGATGGCAGGTCGCTCATGTCTTGAGGTTCGAGATTATAAGTTAATTTGTCGGCGTTGTTCCATCTGTAGCTGATTTTGTATGCCACATTAATGAAATTTCCTTTCGAGACATCGCCCAGCGGCTCTGTCCAGGTCAGCCTTCCGTCTACAAAGTTCGACCATGTGTGATTGTCGATGAACCGATAGAACTCCTCGCTCTTGTCAGTAAGGAGATAATATTCGATGTCGTTCCATGTCATAGTCTTTTCTCTTGTGTTGGAGAATGTGTAATTTGCGTTTACGCTGAAAGAGCGTCCCGGCTTGGATGCAAATTTATGATTGTAGATGAGATTGCCTGATGTCTCGATGCTGTGGCCGTTGTTGGTTTTTGCGTTGATGTTTCTGTTCACTTTGGTCCGTTCAGAGTCGCCGGCGCGTAGCAGAGAAGAATCATTGGCTTCAGAGTCTCTGAAATTCAAACTAAGACGAGGGCGAAACTCTATGGTATTGTTTTCGTCAATGTTCCATTGAACACGGAAATCCGAGTTAAGGTTGTGCCCGATGTCATGAGTGCGTGAAGCGGCGTCTTGCCAGCTCACAGAGTCGCGAAGGAGATTTTGTGTCGCGGTGGTTCTTGTAGATTTTCGGTCGGTGTGAGAATACAGCACATTGCCGCCGACGCGGAATATTTCATCTTTGCCCACATTGAAATTAAGCCCGAGACGCTGAGCCACGCTTATCCCTCCATTCCCTCCGAAATCGCGGAATCTTCCTCTGCCTCTGTCGGAGAAACCGTTCTCGTTAATATTGTTAAGTCCTCCAAGAAGAGTTATCTGATTTCCATTGTTGAAATTATTGACAACGAAACTCCCCTGGTATCTGTTGTCGGTGCCATATCCGCCGCCAATGTTGCCAAACCATCCGTTGTTCATATTCTTTTTTACGGTGAGGTTGATTATTGTCTCCTCTTCGCCGTCGTCTACACCTGTGAGGCGGGCAAGGTCGCTTTTGCGGTCTACGACTTGCACCTTGTCTACCATATTTGACGGAAGGTTCTTAGTGGCCATCTGCGGGTCGTCGCCAAAAAACTCTTTGCCGTCTACAAGAATCTTGGTGATTGTTTTGCCATTGGAAGTAATGGAGCCGTCGCTTCCAACCTCTACGCCCGGCAGTTTCTTAAGAAGATCGTTGACTGTGGCATTTGGAGTTGTGTGGAAAGAGCCGGCGTTGAATTCTATTGTGTCCTGTTTAGCAACAACAGCCGCTTTAATAGCCGTGACCACCGCTTCTTTCAGTGTTACGGAATTGTCGGTAAGGGTTATTGTGCCAAGATTGATGTTTTGCGATGAATCTTTAATTACGAGATTTTTGCCGATGTCGTCCATGCCGGTCATTGACGCGATGAGCACATATTTGCCGGGTTTAAGATTTGAGAATGAGAAGTTGCCTTCATCATCTGCCATCTGATATCCTTGCCGAGTGGTGTCGGGCAGTGACACAATCTGCACGGCTGTTCCCGGCAGTGGTTCACCGTCGTTATCGGCTATTCGTCCTTTTATTGAAGCCGCCCACGACGAAGCGGCTGCGATTGAAAGGGATAGTAAAATCGGCGTGAGCCTTGTGGCCTTCATTGGGAATCGTGTTAAGTATTAAGAATTTTTACCTGTGATTAACATATTCACTCAATTAAGACATTAGTTGGCTAACATAGTTTAACACCCGGAATCATTAAAGGGTGAAAGTTGGGGTCAGCGGCAAGCCAATTGCAAGCTATGGAGCAAGAACAAGGAAGCCGGACTGAAAAGTCCGGCTTCCTTAAAGAGGGTGGAAGATGGGGCTCGAACCCACGACCTACGGAACCACAATCCGTCGCTCTAACCAACTGAGCTACATCCACCATATTGCTTTACCGAGAGAATTCCACTAAAGGCTTCGCAAGGTTTTCTCCCGAAAAGCGATGCAAAGTTAGCCACTTTTTTTGAATCTTCCAAATATTTTTCAAGCTTTTTTAATAATAATTTTTATCAAGAATAAGGAACTCATTGAAAAATAGAAGATTATTACTAATGAAAAATGTGAGGCATCAGATTAAATTTTTCTGAGGGGAAGAAGAAAAAATGAGTGTTGAGGCTAATCAGAATTTGATTCCGGAGAAGCCCATGAACGCCATGGCGAGGATGCCGGCGCATATGAGGGCTATGGGCACTCCTTTCATGGCGCGTGGGAGCGGCATCAACTCTAATTGCTCACGTATGCCTGCAAATATCCATAGGGCGAGCGTGAATCCTAAAGAGGTGGAAATGCCGTAGGTGACGGCCTCTATCAGGTTAAATCCTTTTTGTATCACAAGGATTGCCACGCCGAGCACGGCGCAGTTGGTGGTGATAAGCGGCAGGAACACACCGAGAGCCTGATAAAGCGCAGGGACAGTCTTTTTCATTATGATTTCAAGCAGCTGCACAAGGAAAGCTATCACAAGAATAAAGACTATTGTCTGCAGGAATTGCAATCCCAAGGGGTTGAGCACATACGTCTGTAGCAGCCATGCCACTACTGTGGCTATTGTTGTTACAAAAGTGACAGCCGCGCCCATGCCGAGTGCAGAGCTTGTTTTTTTCGACACCCCTAAAAACGGGCATATGCCAAGAAATTGGGAGAAGACGATATTATTGATGAATATCGCTGTTACGATGATAGATATATATGTCAGCATTTCGGTCAGCAGGTTTTACGAAGTTTATTGACAATGGCTATCAGGTAGCCTAAGGCGATGAAGGCTCCGGGGGCAAGCACGAAAAGAAGCATGCCGTAGTCTTCCGGAAAGATTTCGGCCCCGAATATTTTACCGGTGCCCAGAATCTCGCGGGTTCCGCCAAGAAGCACAAGAGCGAGTGTGAACCCTATTCCGGTGCCAAGTCCGTCGAGAAATGATGCAAACACCCCGTTTTTGCTTGCAAATGCTTCAGCGCGTCCCAGAAGGATGCAGTTAACCACAATCAGGGGGATAAATATGCCGAGCGAAGCATTGAGCGAAGGCAGCCACGCGTTTACCACAAGTTGCAGCACTGTCACAAACGATGCTATGATGACGATGAAGGCAGGAATCCTTACTTTGTCGGGCACTAAGTTTTTTACGAGTGATATAACCACGTTTGAGCATAAGAGCACCGCTGCCGTGGCAATTCCCATCATCATGCCGTTGTAGGCAGAAGAAGTGGTGCCGAGTGTGGCGCACATTCCAAGCAACAATACAAAAACAGGGTTGCTCGGGACAATTCCGTTATATAGTATTTTCCAGTAGTTTTTCATTTCTTCGACGATTCTGAATTTTTATAACTCTTGAAAGCCTCGAATGCGTTGCGCATTGTCTCAAGGAATGCTCTCGACGATATTGTGGCGGCAGTGATTCCGTCGATTTGGCCGCCGGAATCTTTTGTGACATTAAAAGAAGTGTTCTCAGGGTTCTTGCCTATGACAGAGCGTGCCCCGGTCGGGTCGCGGAACCATGCCTCCATTTTTGTGCCAAGTCCAGGAGTCTCTGCCTGACGCAGCACCCGGTAGTCTTTCACAGTGCCATCTGCTTCAAATCCGCACATCACGACGATTTCTCCGGCAAATCCGTTCATTGTCGAGCCTTTCACCGCAGCTCCGGCGAGTTTGCCGTCTTTGTATGCAGGATAGACCGTGAAAGTGTTGCCGTCGATAGTGGTTTCCCATTTATCTGACTCAGGGTTATTATCGAATGAAGGGGCAACATCCGCAATTGCCTGCTGCTGTTGCGCGGCCTCTTGTCTGGCAATCGGCTCTTTGGTGACAGTGTAGACGCTTCCAAGAATCGACCCGGCTATAATTGTTACTGCCCCAAGAGAAAGAATCATGTTGGGGAGAGTTGACGCTAATTTCTTCATGCTGTCTGCCTCCTTTCTTTTTCTCCGAAAATTGCGGGCCTGAAATATCTGTTGATTAAAGGCACAAAGCTGTTCATTAGGAGTATGGCGAACGACACTCCCTCAGGATAGGCCCCATATTTCCGGATAATTATTGTGATCAATCCGATCATGAACCCAAAAAGGAGTTGACCGGAGTGGGTCATTGGCGATGTCACATAGTCAGTTGCCATGAACACAGCTCCGAGCATCAATCCTCCGGCAAGCAGGTCGAGAACCGGATTGCCTCCGAATGCCCATGAAAACAGGGCGGCTGATGCAAGTATCGACACCGGGATGTGCCATGTGATTGTGCGAGTGATAAGAAGATAGGCCAATCCTATAAGTATTGCAAATGCTCCGACTTCACCAAGCGATCCGTTCATTTGGCCGATGGCCATGTCGAGCACGTTGTAGTCGGCCATTGAAACGTCGCCGGAATTCAGATGTGTGAGAAGTGTAGCCCCCGTGTCGGCGTCAGATTGTGTGGAGGCTCCTGTGAAACCGTTGAAAGCCGAGGAAACACCGGTGGGCCATGTCGTCATTGCCGCAGGGAACGATATTAGCAGAAACACTCGGCCTACAAGAGCCGGATTCCATATATTGCATCCAAGTCCTCCAAAACTCATTTTGCCGATGCCTATGGCCACTATTGCGCCGATAGCCACCATCCAAAGAGGGAGGATGCTCGGTAGATTAAACGCAAGGAGCAGTCCTGTTATGAGGGCCGACCCGTTGGAAAGTGTGCAAGGCTTGTGGAGAAGGAAGCGGGCTATAAGCCATTCGGCAAGCAGGCATGAGCCAACGCTCACCAGAGTGACCCACAGGGCGGGGAGCCCGAATGTCCACAACGCTACGGCCAGGGCGGGAAGCAAGGCAATCACCACATTCCACATCCTGCGGTTTATGCTGTCGCCGGAATGTATGTGAGGGGAAAGCGATATTGTCAGTTTGTTCATAATGAATCGATGGTCTGAATAATAATTGATATTTGCCGGAGATTATTTTTTCTTTCTTAGTTCTTGTTTGCCAAGTTTAATCATGTCGAGAATAGGGCGGTGTGAGGGGCAGGCATATGAGCAGCACCCGCATTCAAGGCAATTCATCACGCCGTGTTGTGACATTTCGTCCCACATTTTCATGTCGGCCTGCAGTATCATCAGGTAGGGCTCAAGCCCCATCGGACATACGCTGACACATTTTGCACATCTTATGCAAGGCCCTTCCTGTTTTCGCAGCGCTACCGACTGAGGCAGCACCACGAGCCCTGACAAGCCTTTAGTGGCAGTTGCTTCAATTGTGGATATTGCGCGACCCATCATCGGCCCTCCGGCTATGACTTTGCCGGTGTCTTCCGGGAGGCCGCCGGCATATTCGAGAATAAATGAGAGCGGGGTGCCGTTTTTCACAAGATAGTTTCCGGGATTAGTCACCTCAGGGCCGGTGACCGTCAGAATCCGTTCTGTTGAAGGGCGTCCGGTGTATACCGCCTCATATATGGCAAATGCTGTAGCCACATTGTCGACTATGCACCCGGTTTCAATAGGTAGTGCTCCGGCAGGAACTGTCTTTCCGGTTATCGCATAGATAAGCTGCTTCTCTCCGCCTTGAGGGTATTTTTTCTTTAGTGTGACTACGCTGAGATTAGAATAAGCCTCCGAGGCTTTTTTCATGGCTTCGATAGCCCTGGGTTTGTTTTCTTCTATTCCGATATAACCTTCGGTTGCGCCAGTGGCTTTCATTATCAGCAGAGTGCCTTTTGCAATTTTATCAGCTTCGGAGCGCATCAAAGCGTCGTCGCATGTCAGGCAAGGCTCGCATTCAGCGCCGTTTATCAGCACAGTGGTTGCAGTCTTCCCTTTTGGCACGCTTAGCTTCACGCGTGTCGGGAATGTGGCGCCGCCAAGTCCCACAATTCCGGCTTCGCCCACAATGGCTATCACATCTTCCGGTGAAAGATTGTCTACTTCTTGATCTGATCTGATCTGATCAGGAGCATTTTCCACACTCTCTTCATCCGGAGCAATCACGATAGAATCCTGCCAAATGCCTTGTGCTGTTCTTGTCGGCTCAATCTTTTTCACAGTGCCATTCACAGGAGAGTGGATCGGTGCGCCCACAAAGCCGCCGGCCTCTGCAATAATTTGTCCTGCCGATACATGGTCGCCCGGTTTTACGATAGCTTTTGACGGAGCTCCGATGCACTGAGAAAGCATTATTCTCAATTCAGGAGGAATCGGAAGTCTGACAATAGGGGAGTCTGCGGTTATTTTATATTCAGGCGGATGTATGCCGCCTTTTAGAAAAGTTTTCATTTTATCGATATTGTATTGTGAGGAATCAGATTACTGTTGTATTACTGTTGATTGGTGAAGTGCTCACTATTGTGTGGCGAGGGCAGGCTTTTATGCACTCTCCGCACGATGTGCATTTTTCTTGCTCAATGTGTGCGAGAAACGAAGCGATTGCCGGAGCTTCGTTCGGGCATACTTTCCTGCATTTTGTGCATCCTATGCATGCCACTCCACATTCTTTCATGGCCACCGGCCCGCGGTCGCGATTGGCGCAAGCAACCCACACGATAGGGCGGCCTTCATTATATGGCACAAGCTCGCAAAGATTTCGGGGACATGCCTCCACGCATTTGCCACATCCTGTGCATTTATTGAGGTCGATGTGCGGAAGAGTTTCTCCCGGCTCCATTTGCATAGCTCCGAAAGGACATGCGGCCACGCAGTCGCCACATCCGAGACAGCCGTAAATGCAGTCGGATTCACCTTGATAAAGAGCTGATTCTATTGCGCATGACCGCACGCCGTCATAATGGTTGCGAGGGTCACGGTTTTCGCACGATGCGCTGCACTTCACGATTGCAACCTTTTTCTGGGCAGCCACTGCGGCAAGCCCGACGATTCCGGCTATTTTTTTCATGCCTTCGGCATCTACTCCTGTGCAGTTAAGACCTGAGAGGGAGGAGGCATTGGCGCATTCCACAGCAAACGCATGGCATCCTGAGAATCCGCATCCTCCGCAATTGGCTCCTGGAAGGATCTTTTCTATTTCACCTATGCGAGGATCTTCATAGACATAAAATTTCTTAGCCGCCAAAAAGAGAAGAATGGCTGCAATGATTCCGATTACGCCTAAAACGATAATAGAGGCTGTTACCATAATGAGTGTTGATTCTTCTGAAAAAGTATTAGAAGGGTTTATAAAAGTATTAGAATGGTTTATATGAGTTTAAGACAGAGTGCCGGCGCGTTCTGGTTCTCCCACGATTGAAAACACAAATTCGTGGGCGATTTTATTGCGGCAGGCCCAGAGAATCACATAGAACAGAATTGTGACTCCAAGCCCAGACAGAGCTGCGGCCAGCTGGTTGAATGTTATAAGGTAAACAGCCACCATCACTGCAACGAGGAATGCGCAGGGGAGAACGGTGGCATACATGATTGCCTTGTGATGCATTTGTTCGGTGCCTCTCACTGTGACTATGTCGCCTTTCTTATAGGAAGAGGCGTGAGGAGTTATAACGGTCACAACATTTGACGGCTGTCCGTTGGCCTCACATAGTTTTGCCGCCGGGCAGTCGCCGCATTCTCCGGAATCGTCTATTCTGACTTTTACGGAATTATTGGCCGGGTAGACTTTTTCGATTATTCCCGAATGGTCCACATGGTCTGAAACGGAGGATTGTCGCATATTTAGAAATATATGTTGAATTTTAAGGAGAGTATATTTGGTCGCAAAATTAGTAATTATTTTGATATATTGGCGTTTTCTAAGTGTAAAACGATGAATTAACCGATTCTGAGTCAGGTTTGGCGTTTTATAATAGGAATTGGGAATAAGGAACAGGAAATTTACGAGAAAAAATAATGAAAAATATGTTGCATAACATGAAATTTGGTTTGGATTTATCAAATTCGTTTAGTAATTTTGGCGCGAACTTAAGAACAAGTCTATCTACGTTATGAAAAGGTCCCTACTTCTCAATTAGTTTTTAGGGTGTTCAGTAAAATGTTCCAGCTTTATGTTCTTTTTATAGTTGTAATATTTTATATATCAGTAAAATATCCTAAATTAAATCGCTAATTTTTGAGTTGGATTTTACCATGTTTTTCAACATTGTTCTATTACACAGAATCACTAATGTATATCAG
>VSPM01000052.1 GCA_009775365.1 Muribaculaceae bacterium | reverse complement strand
AAGCACGTGTTTTTATTAATATTTCAGGTGTTTTGAATGACGTTTTTCGGAACATCAAACTGAACACCCTACTTATTAATTTAGGTGTTTTGTGTGAATTAATAAAAAATTAGGTTTTAGAGCCACATCCGAGGGTCAGCGGCTAATAAAAGTGTGTCACCTTTATATAACGCTCACTTAACTCAAACATGCCTAATATTTCCCCAAATTTAGACATTATTGTTGATTTTTACTAACTTTGCGGCATATTTTTCCCATTTAACGCATTTTATCATGAAAAAACACCATATGCGCACACTCCCGCTCCTCTTTCTGGCTATCACAGCCGCAATATCATCCTGCGGCAATAGCGCCCGGAATAATTTCAACAAGGATGAGGGCATGATCTGGAACACCACATACCATATAACCTATGACGGACCGTCAACACTGAGAGACTCTATTCTGAATGTGCTCGATAAAATCGGAAAAAGCCTGTCGGTTTTTGACAAGTCGTCTCTTGTGAGCAGGGTCAACGATGCCGACTCTTTGGAAATAGATTCTCATTTCAAGACCGTCTATATGGTATCGCAGCGCATATGCCGCGCAAGCGGAGGGATGTTCGACCCAACTCTTTCCCCCCTCATCACCGCCTGGGGCTTCGGCCCGGGTCATAAGATATCGGCCGACACTGCCGCAGTTGATAGCATAATGAATTTTACGGGGCTTCACAAGACCCGCCTCAGAGGCGACTCTATTATCAAAGACGACCGCAGAGTGCAGTTCAACTTCTCAGCTGTGGCAAAGGGGTATGCGTGCGACGCCGTGGCCGATATGCTCCGCAGAAACGGAGCAGGCAACTACCTTGTGGAGATAGGGGGCGAGATTGTAATGGCCGGCAAGAATCCGCGCGGCGGCCTTTGGAAAGTGTCGGTAGACGCTCCTATCGAGACCGACAGCACTGAGATTCACGATGCCTGCGCCGTGATTGAATCAACCGGCTGCGGAGTGGCCACCTCCGGAAACTATCGCAACTATCACAAAGATGGAGAAAAGACATTAGGCCACACCATATCTCCCGCCACCGGCCGGCCCGTTACAACCGACGTGATAAGCGCGACAGTGATTGCCCCCACCTGCGTTGAGGCCGACGCGGCGGCCACTGCCTGCATGGCTGCCGGTTCGCAGGCCGCAAAGAGAATGCTTTCTGAACTTGGCTACGAGGGGATGCTCATCATGCCCGATTCTGTGTGGACTTCTCCGGATTTTCCAAAAACAAAATAACGAAATCGCATAACCACTGTTCATTCTCACGAAATTATTATCGCAAAAGTCTCGGAGCCTGGAAATAGAGACCGAAATTAATTCCGAAATTCCAGTTCCCTTTTGGCGATGAAAGATAGTTGACGTAGAGCGACAGGCTCGCGAACGGGAAATTATATACGGCCGCCACCTCCCCGATAAACTGAGGATTGCTTAACCACCCTTTATATTTTGCCATGTCGCCCTCACCGGCAACGATGTGGCGTATCGGGCAGTAGGCAAAGAAATCTCCCCTCAATTGGGCGCGGCTCATAGGTGTCCACACAGGAGAAATGCCGATTGCTCCATAATTATTCGACCGGATCGCCACGTTAAAATAATTCTTTGTAGAAGGCGTGGGGGCGAATGCCGGGGCGTGAATAAGTGTGGCCGTATAGTTCTGATACAGATTCTCAAATGTGACAATGCCATTGACCATTGCGCCGAGCTTAAAGTTTTTATGCACTTCGAAATAATGCCGCCACAGAAGCTCTGCCGATGCCGCCACATGGTTTTTCCATCCAGAAGGAGTGCCGGACCCGGGTTTGAGTTTGTTCTGCTCATGGCTTAGAAGCACATTGAACTTCCACTCTTTTCCGGAGCCGGGATACATCTGGTCGTTGAGAGTGTTGAGCTCAACGCCGGCTTTAAAAGCCGCCACGCGATAGAGACTTTTGTCTTTTTCCGCATCTGAAAACAATTCGGAGTTATATGGGAAATAGCCGTCGCCCTCCCAGCCGTAGGCAATCCCGGCATAGCCTTTCGCCTTCCGGCCTATGGCCCAGCAATAATTCAGCCTGGAATACACCTCGCTGTCGGTTATGAAAGAGGGGGTGGACGACTGATAGAACAGCAATTCAGAATCGTAATATTTCTGTCGGCTCACCACAGCGTCGAGCTGCATATATGACGGAAACGATGTGCGCAAAGCAAACTTGGCGCTAAGCTGAGCTGCATAATACGACTGCCCTATCCACCCTCCGAGGTCAACGTCAAGGCTGTTGAAACTCAAAGTGTGATAACCGAATGTCACGTAGAGCATACTGTTGGTTGACGATGTTATCCAGCCGCCCACACCCACGCTCCACGGATTCTTCACACTCGCATTCAGCAAAAGAGTGTTTTTGCCGTCGGCTCCGAACTCTGCCTGCGGAAGAAGGTCAGACAGCTTGCCGTCTGTCACCGCACGATAATAACCCTCCTCCACTTGCGTCAGGCCGACATTTATCTCTTTCCTATCTTTCCGTCGATTCCCTTCAAACAGAAACCGCAGATATTTAGACTGCTGCGGCGTGGCGCCTGTCACAACCACCGAATCAAACTCCACAACCGGAGTGGCGGCGGCAAAACGCCTTCGCCTTTCGGCCACAGCCTCAGGGCTCTCTCTTGCCGGCAGACGCTTCTTTATCGAATCCACCATGGCCAGGCCGGTTTTATAGCCTATCGAATAAATTTCATTGGCAGCCTGAAAATCAAGCACACCGAAATTGAGCACAGGCACCTGAATCTTCACCCCCTTGTCGGCAGGAAGTGAATAGTCATTGTTCTGGATAATCATGTCTTCAAGCTGGCTATAGATGTCGCCCTTTATAGGTTTCGTGTCGGCCGACGACACCGACACACCTATTATGAAATCCGGGTCAAAATCATTCTCCATAACGTTCACGGGGAAGTTGTCGTAGATGCCGCCGTCATACACAAGCACTCCGTCCATTTCTATAGGCTTGAACACAAGAGGGAAACTCATCGAAGCTCTCACGGCGTCGCCCAAAGAGCCTGACTTGCACACAATCTTATGCTTGCGATAGACATCGCTCGTGACGCACCTGAACGGGACAAAAAGATTGTTGAAATTCTCTCCACACTGCTCGGTGTAGGGGGAATAGAGTTCAAGAAACTCCAGATTCATTGGTATCGGATTGATGAGCGACGTAGGGATTATCTGGTTCACAATATTTGTTGTGTCCTTAAAATTAATATTAAGTGAGAGCCATTTAGGCGATGGCTGCGGAGTCGTGAAGTAATACACATGGCCGGGGTCGATTGTGCCGGTGCTCCAGTATTTAAACTCCTTTGAAGTGAAGAGCTCAAGCATCTTGTCGGGCGACCATCCGCAGCTGTAAAGGCTGCCGACTATGGCCCCCATGGAAGTGCCGGCCACATAGTCAACCGGTATTCCGTTTTCTTCAAGAGCCTTTATCACGCCTACATGTGCAATACCTTTGGCGCCGCCTCCGCTGAGCACAAGCCCTACACTCTCACGGCCTTGATGCTCCCGGCCCGCGCAGGAGTCGTCGGCAGATATATTTGCCGGCAACGAAACTGCGGCCGCAAGAACAGCCACACATATATTATAAAATATAGAACTAACAAATCTGCAATGAATCATAGTGTGTGTGGAAGATTAAATGTTAAGTCGATCGGCATCGACAATCTACAATATAAATGCCTATACCTCTAAATAAGTTCGGACAAAATGAAATAAGCACTGATCTTGTCAGACCGGAAAGCGAATGCGCCTACAGAAAGTCAACATGACACCTCATTTCCCTACGGGGAATCAACATGAGGCAAGAGGGCCGGTGGAGCCGGCCCTTTTTTTTGCTCGAAAGCCGGGATTGCCAAGCATGACACTGTCCTGGTTATCCCGGCTACTTAGCTAATTCGGCTATATTGCTCCTTATGCCTTATTCGGAATCCGATGATTATTCAGCATTGGTGATATAGGAATCTTTAAAGCCGAGAAAATATAGCACGCCGTCTATGCCTATCGTCGATATGCTCTGGCTTGCTTCAGCTTTTACTTTCGGCTTTGCATGAAACGCTATGCCCAGGCCGGCTTCTGAAAGCATCGGAAGGTCGTTAGCCCCGTCACCCACAGCTATTGTCTGCGCTATGTTGATGTTCTCCACCTGCGCCAACAGCCTCAGAAGCTCTTTCTTGCGTCTGCCGTCTACGATATCTCCGACATATCGACCCGTAAGTTTCCCGTCGGGACCTACTTCAAGTTCATTGGCATAGACATAATCAAAATTATATTTCTGCTTCAGATAATTGCCGAAATATGTGAAACCGCCCGAAAGAATCGCAGTCTTATAGCCGGAGCGCTTCAGCACCTCCATAAGCCTGTCTACACCCTCCGTGATTGGAAGATGCTCTGCGATATCCTTCATGACACTCACATCAAGCCCTTTCAACAGTGCCACCCTGCGCTTAAAACTCTCTTGGAAATCAATCTCTCCTCGCATGGCAGACTCTGTAATGGCCCTTACCAGCTCCCCTACGCCGGCACGGTCTGCAAGCTCGTCAATCACCTCTGTGCGAATAAGAGTGGAGTCCATATCAAAACATATTAGGCGACGGCTGCGACGATACATAGTGTCTTCCTGCAACGATATGTCATAATTGAGTTTACGCGAAAGCTCCATGAAATCACCCTGCATCTTCATATGGTCTTTCGGAGTGCCCCTCACAGAAAACTCGATGCAAGCCTTAGTCCTCGGCTGCTCCTCTTCATCGAGCGGCATTCGCCCGGTGAGACGCGTGATTGTGTCGATATTCAATCCCTGCTCGCTTATTACCTTGGCAGTGGCCGCTATCTGGCGAGCCGTGATCTTTCTGCCCAGAATGGTTATTATATAGCGGTTCTTGCCCTGGCTGCCAACCCATTCGTTATACTCTTCCTCACTGACAATGTTGAACGACACCTGCACATTCATTGCGTTCGTCTTGAAAAGGAGCTCCTTCAGGATATCGCCGCTCTTGCGGCTGTCAGTCTTGATAAGGATTCCCAAAGAGAGCGCATGGTGAATGTCGGCCTGGCCAATGTCGAGCACAGTGGCTCCATGACAGGCGAGAATCTCGGTTAACTGGGCGGTCAGCCCCGTGCGGTCAGCCCCTGATATGTTTATCAGAATCAACTCCCGCTCCGCATTAGAGTCGGTTGAGCAGGACGGATATGTATTTTTTTGATTATTCATAGTTTAGTTATATATTCTATTATTATAGCGGTTATCTTCTATTATGGCGGTTATCTTTGTCGTGACTTCTTATGGCTTTTCTTTGCAGGATGCGAAGCGTATTTTTTCAGAAGGTCTGCTTGCGACGAGGCTTCGGAATAGCCCGCATCTGCAGCCTTCTTAAACCAATAATAAGCCTTTGCCTTGTTGGCGGGCACTCCTTTGCCGTCGCGCAGCATCTCTGCATAACGGTAGGCTCCCTCCGCGTTTCCATGTTCCGCGGCACGCCAATAGTTCTCGGCTGCAATCCTATTGTCGGCGAGCACTCCCCTCCCCTCTTGAAAAAGCTTTCCCAAAGCCAGCATTGCCTCGGCATTGCCGTTAGATGCCGACTTTCGCAGCCAATATGCAGCCTCCTCCGGATTTAAGTCAACCTCATCGCCCGCAAGATACATGCAGGCAAGTGAATACTGAGCGTCGGCATCGCCCGTCTGAGCCATGCGCGCATTCTCCTCCCATTCATGGGAATATCCCTCTGCCGCAACGTATGCGGGCATGAAACCACATCCCGCAATTGCTGCCACGCCCACACACAAGCGAGCAATTATAGTGTCTTTATTCTGTTTCATATCAAATAAACGCTTGAGACACGGGCAGGGTGATATATTTTAATGATTTTTCAAAAAAAGAAACCACCATTCACCATAGTGGCTACAAAAATCGAATTGGGACAACATCCGAATTGATGATGCTGCCCCAATTACTATTCCATATTTTCAGCCATTGCCTTATTCAGCAGGTTTCTCCTGCTTGTCGAGCAGCGAGATTTTCTCCTGAATCTGGGCGATGTCGTCTTTTATTTTCTGAATGTTGCGTTCAAACTCTTTGAGCATTGAATTTCCGGCTGACGATTTCACATTGAAGAAACCGAGGTTGTTCTCGATGGTCTTGAGCTCTGCCCTGCGGTTTTCCAAAGCTCTCACAAGGCGGTCGCGCTCACGTCCGAGACGTCCTGAATCACCCTCCATCTTTTTCACCTCACCTTCAAAGCGACGCATGCGCTGGCGGTTCTCACGCATGTCGAATGCCCCGTAAATGCGGTCGAGCTGAGCACGGTATTCTCCGTTGACCTCATCTTTTACCTTAAACGGCACATGGCCTATGTTCTGCCATTCGTTCTGAAGCTCACGGATTCTGCCAATCACCTCTTTACGTTCTGCATCGTCAGAGATCTCCTTCAACTGCTCGATCACCGCTCTCTTAGCCTTGAGGTTTTCGTTCTCCTCGTCTCTGCGGCCGCTATTGAGCTTTTTACGCGCATCGTAGAAAGCATCCACGGCAGCACAGAAGCGTTTCCACAAATCCTCGCCAAGTCTGCGACGAACGAACCCGATTGTGCGCCATTCTTTCTGCAAAGCCTGGATCTCATCTATGGCACCCTTCTCCTGGAACCGCTCCACGAGAGCCTCAGCCTTTTCGCAGAGAGCCACTTTCTTGGCATAATTGTCTTTGAATTCCTCCTTTGTGCGCTTAAAATATTCTGCCTTGGCATTAAAGAAATCGTCACATGCCTTGCGGAAACGAGAGAAGAGGGCGTTGTTTACCTTCTTAGAGGCATATCCAAGACCTTTCCATTCCTGCTGAAGGGCAATAACCTCTTTTGATACATTCTCCCAGTCATTGAATGTTTTCAGTCCGCTTACATCTACAGCCTCGGCCTTTTCACAAAGCGCGATCTTTGCAGCCTCATTAGCCTGCTCCTCTGCCTTTCTTGTCTGGAAGAAATCCTGATGACGCTTGTTGACCACAGTAGAGGCATCTTTAAACTTGGCCCAAATCTCTTCTCTGATCTCTCTTGCCACGGGGCCTATCTCGCGCCACTGCTCATGGAGAGCCTGGAGACGCTTGAAGGCATCGACCGGGTCAGAAAGCTCGGCGAGTTCCTGAGCCTTCTCCACAAGGGCAGACTTGATTTCAAGATTTTTCTTGAAATCAAGATCGCGAAGCTCCTTGTTCATTTTCAGACGGTCGTAGAATTGCTCAACTGCCAGCTGATATGATTTCCAGATATCGTTGTCTGTGCCGGGAGGCACCTCGCCCACATTCTTGAAATCCTGCTGAAGCTGCTGGAACTTCGGGAAATGAAGATTTATATTGTCGATGTCTTCGGCAAGAGCCTTGAGCTCGCCGAGAATTCTGTTTTTCTCTTCAAGATTGCGGCGGCGCTCCTCCTCCTTTTCTTCAAGGAAGGCGTTTCTCTTCTCACGGAATTCTGCAAGGAGGCTCTTCATTTCAACCTCGTCGGGATCGGGAGTGGCAGAGAAAGCCTCGGGGGCGTTCCCGGCTTCTACAAATGCTTCGAGTTCAGCCTGCATCTCACGGTTGTGGAGAGTGTAATAAGCCTGTTTGATAGCAGAAACCTCCTTGTGAGCCTCCATATTGCCCGATGCCACTATCTCCCTGAGAGCCTCGACCATCTCGGCTTTCGACATGGCGTGATATCTTTTAGCCTGCTCGTCTTTCTCGACCACAGCCTCTATGGCATCGGCAGCCTCGGCAAGGTCAAGCAAGGGGGAGCCGGCCTCGGCACATTCAGCCTCGCAGGCTGTGTCGGAAGCGGGAGCATACGCAGTTTCACATGTTTTATCACATTCTGCATTTTCAGTGATAGAAGACGCATCGGTTGTCACGACTTCGGCGGCAGCCGAAGTTTCGTTGCAGTTAAGGCTGTCCGCAGAGGCCGACAGCGTATCAAGCTCGTTCATTGCTGATAGGTAGATTTTTAAGCCAAAGGCCGAAGGCAACACCTTACTGGAACGTGCGCTTCCGGCTTGGGCCGTCATTAATGCATATTTCTGCGCCAAAATTAGCAATTATATTTCAAATTGCAAATTTTTACGTCGTTTAATTTAGTTTAAGTTTATATAGCCGCCAATAAGGCTCATTCGTGGGGTTTCAACACACTGGCCGAGATGATGCGAATATCCTCTTTCGGGCGATCGGAAGAATCGGTCTCCGCTTTCTGGATTTTTTCAACCACATCCATCCCCTTCACTACCTCGCCAAACACGGTGTACTGGCCATCGAGATGAGGTGTGCCCCCTTTTGCCACATATTCGGCTTTCATTTCGGGCGACATCACTTCCGGGATCACTTTTGCCTCTGTTTCCTCTATGAGCTTCTGGCGCAAAGCCTCAAGACCTTCATGGTCGCCGGCTCTCTGCATAGCCTGTATGCTGTCTCGATGCTCCATGGCCAGTTTCTGGAAATAGTTCTGCATCTGCTCGTTCCTGCGCTTCATATCCACGTTCTCAAGCTGACGCTCACTAACCTCCCTGCCTGTCACAATGTAGAACTGAGAGCCTGACGAACGCCTTTCGGGATTGTAGGCATCGCCTGTGCGGGCTGCGGCGAGCGCGCCGTATTTATGGAAATGGCGCGGATATTTGATTTCAGCCTCTACCGTGTAGCCGGGATCGCCTTCCCCAAGCTGAGCCCCCGGGCTTGCGTTTCTGGAATTGGGATCGCCTGTCTGAACCATAAATCCATCGATCACCCTGTGGAACAACACCCCATCGTAAAACCCCTCGCCAACAAGCTTAAGGAAATTGTCGCGGTGAAGCGGAGTGTCGTTGTAGAGCTCCACCACCACATCGCCCATGGTGGTCTTTAATTCCACGAGGGCATCTTTTGTGTCAGCTGCTTTATAGTCTGCCATATCGGTTTGCGAAAATGCCCCGGCCATGCCGGCTGTCAGCATGACCAGCGCGGTTAATATTCTTTTCATACTCTTCCATATTGGCCTTCTGATGCGGCCTTGTATTTATACCTTATACTATAGAAGTGGGATAAATTCTCTTATAAATCCTGCGGAAATTATCGTCGGAGAGCTGAAGCTCCTGAGCTCTCTCCATATAATCCGCCCCCCATATCGCCTCAAGCAGAGAGCCTATGTAGCGCCTCTCCCTGTCTTTTGATATAGCCCCCTCGATCAGAGAAGGGAGCCACGGAGCAAACTTCTCCGCGTCAACGGCGTTCAGGAAGCGTGCGCTGCTTGCCAGAAACTGCCCTGTGCTGTCTACTCTTTTCAGATTTTCCACCAGATCCGACATGCACTCCGAGCAGGTGTCAACATTGTTGACGATATATTCATATGTCGACATTCCGTCGAAATCGTTCTCCAGATTTTTCAGTATCTGATTCATGATGCTTATATTTTCTAAACACAAAAGTATAAATTTTTCGTCAAACGGCTAAAATAAAGCATAGAATTTTTCTATCTGAATCCGATTTATTAATTTTGCGGCTCTAAAACCGGGGCAAATTCGCCTGAAAACCGAATATCCGCCTCGCGCGTTTATCAAATATGCAGACAACTGACGATAAAACAAAAACCGCCGGCACCAAGCGATTTCCGCTCGTAATAGTGATCGGACGGCAGTTTGGAAGCGGCGGGAGAAGAATCGGCAAAATCCTTGCCGAGAAACTCAACTGCGACTATTTCGACAAGGAGCTCTTGTCGCAGGCAGCTGAAAGCATGGGCTATGCAAAAGAGGTGTTTGCCGCCCATGATGAACGCAAGCCGTCGGCTTTTCGCACCCTGCTTCAGGGAGTCTACGGAATAGCCGACAATTTCCATGACATCTCCATGAGCGGAGAAAGACTGTACGGACAGCAAAGCAAGGTGATTCGAGAGATATGCAACGACAAGCCATGCGTAATCGTGGGTCGCACCGCCGACTATATCCTTCGCCATCACCCCGGCCTTCTGAGCGTGTTCCTTCATTCCCCTCTGGAGAAAAGAGCAAAAGACATAGTGGCGCGTGGCGACTCCGCTTCTGAACAGGAGGCCATAGAGATGGCCAGAAAGATGGACCGCGACCGCGAAAGCTATTACAATTATTACACCTGCGCGCAGAACTGGGGCAGAGCCGACAACTACGACATAACCATCGACTCTTCCTCTCTTAGTGGCGACGAGGTGGCAGAGCTGATTCTCTCCTACGCTATAAAGAAATTCGGCAGAAGTGTGGTCTGTCGCTTGGGGGAATAGCCTCCAAGAGGAAAGTCCGGGCAACACAGAGCGACATGCTTCCTAACGGGAAGTCGGCGGCGACGTCGAGGATAAGTGACAGAAAACAACCGCCATCCGAAGGATGGCAAGGGTGAAAAGGCGGGGTAAGAGCCCACCGGCTCCCGTGGCGACACGGGAGGCCGCACATCCCATGCGTTGCAAGGCCAAATACACCGGCAGTCAAGGGCTGCTCGTCCATTGCCGGGGGGTAGGCTGCTTGAGCCCGCGGGCAACCGCGCGGAGTAGATAAATGACAGACACCGTTACTTTTACGGCACATAACCCGGCTTATATCACTTCTGCTTTCGGAGACCGGTGGCTTCGTGAGAGGTCGCCGGTCATTTTTTCATGAACTATAGCACTCGTTTTTTCATTTTTAATAAGCAGGGCTTCCTCCTTCTCCTCCCCTGCATCACATTTCAGCAAACGCTGGCAAACCGCTATAAACATTTATGGAAGACAAGAAACAATCATTTATCACCCGGCTTATCAACAAAGCTTCGGAAATAGCAAACTATTGCTGGACCGGCGTGTGGAAAGAAACAAAAGACACCACAGGAATCAGGCTTCTGAAAGTGGCAAACCTCTCTGTGAGATCTTTTCTTGACCGCGACCTGCAGACGCGCTCCATGTCGCTCACCTATTCAACAGTGCTTTCCATTGTGCCGGCTTTCGCCCTGCTTTTCGCAATAGGACGCGGATTCGGGTTTCAGAAACTTCTCGAAGACCAGCTCATGACGAGCTTCCCGGCCCAGAAACAAGGCATAACATTCGCATTGAAATTTGTAGACTCATATCTTGCGGAAGCGTCGCAAGGGCTGTTTGTAGGCATCGGCATAATTTTCCTGCTCTGGACGCTCATTTCTTTGCTATCTTACATAGAGAACGCCTTCAATCAGATATGGGACGTGAAGCGCGACAGGGCAATATATCAGAAAGTGACTGACTACATTGCCATCTGCCTCATGGTGCCGGTGCTAATGATATGCTCCTCGGGCGTGTCGATTTTCATGTCGGCCACAATTCAGAGCAACAACCATTTCGCATTTCTTACCCCTTTTGTCAACATTGCCCTTGAAGCATCGCCAGTGGTGCTGGCGTGGTTTGCATTTTCATTGTCGTTCTTCCTCATTCCCAACACAAAGGTCTCATTCAAATATGCGGCTATAGCGGGAGCCGTGTGCGCGATATTTTTCCAGGTTCTCCAGATGCTGTTTGTAAACGGACAGATATATGTGTCGAAATACAACGCCATTTACGGCTCTTTCGCATTCCTGCCATTATTGCTCATCTGGCTTCAGCTGTCATGGCTTATCCTGCTTTTCGGATGCGTGCTGTCTTATTCGCTCCAGAATGTATTCGCGTTCAACTTCCTCGGCGACCTCACAAGAATGTCGGAAAACTACACAAGGAAAGTGACCATAATCCTCACTTCCGCAGTGGTGGGGCGTTTCAGAAAAGGGAAGGCCCCGCTCACGCGATCGCAACTCAGTTTCTACTACGACATCCCAATCAAGGTCGTGAGCAGGATCTGCGATAATCTTCACAAGGCGGGATTTATAAATTTTGTGGTGCTTTCAAACGACAGCTTCGGAGTGGCACCCGCCAAAGAGACAGGGAAATTGTCGGTGGGAGAACTACTGTCGAAACTCGACCGCGTTGGCGACTCTAATTTCATTCCGAGATTTGAAATCATATATAAAGAGAATCTCAATCAAATCGACAAATGGCTTGACGAATGCTACGAGTGTCTCAGCGACAAACTCATATCAGACATCTACCTTCCTGAAGACATCGACAAAGAAAACTCCGTGAACGCCACTCCCACCCCTTTCCTAAAGACCGACGACAATTCAGACACCCCTGTGGCCGACAATCTGTGACATAATTTATGTTACAAAACACTTTTCTACTCCTTAAACACAATTATTTGAAAAAATATTTACATATGTTTGTTTCTTTGCGTTCAAAAACTTATCTTTGTACACAATTTAACCTTAGCCAATTTTCAGAAAAGCAAATTATCATCCTCCCTTTCGCTTTTCCAGATTTTGACAACCTCCCTCACTGACCAAAGAATCAAAATTTACCTACTAATACAGATATTGACCATATGAGTTATCTGAAATTTGATAAAAGCCTCATGATTAACCTTGAGCAGAGCCTCCCCAAGGAGATGCTACGCACAAATAAATCGGGGGCTTACCATTGCACAACCATTGTTGGATGCAACACCCGCAAGCAACATGGCCTGCTTGTGATACCGATACCTGAAATGGACGACAAGGCTCATGTGCTTCTCTCATCGCTCGACGAGACTGTGATTCAGCACGGAGCCCCTTTCAATCTTGGCCTTCACCAATATGGCGACGGCGTGTTCAGCCCCAACGGCCATAAGTATATACGCCAATTCGACTGCGAGTCTGTGCCCACTGTGACATATAGAGTGGGCGGCGTGATTCTGACAAAAGAGAAGGTGTTTATCTCTCACGAAAACAGAATCCTTATAAAATACACCCTTGTGGAGGCTCATTCAGCCACCACATTGCAGTTCCGACCGTTTCTCGCATTCCGCAACGCCAACGACCTCTGCATCGAGAACGGTGCTATCAACACCAAAACAGAGTCGGTGAAAAACGGCATCTCTACTTGCCTTTATCACGGATATCCTAGCCTCTACATGCAATTCTCCAAAGCCCCTGAATGGGTGGAGGACAGACATTGGTACAAAGGCGTGGAATATTACAAGGACAGAGACCGAGGCATTCCGTATAAGGAAGACCTGTGGGTGCCCGGATATTTCCAGCTTCCAATCAAGAAAGGGGAATCTATTATTTTCTCTGCATCCACTTTCGAGGCTGACCCCGACGAGTTCCTGTCGACATATGAAAATGAGCTCAAGACCAGGACTTGTCGCACAAGTTTCTACAACTGCCTGAAGAATTCTGCAAAACAGTTCTACCTCAAAAACGGCTCCGGTCTTTACATAATGGCCGGCTATCCGTGGTATAATGTCCGCGCCCGCGATGAACTCATGGCTCTCCCCGGCTGCACTCTCGCAATCGACCATAAGGAGGATTATGAACTCATCATGGAGACATTCCTCAAGGCTTTGCGGAAATTCCTCGACAACGGCACAAAAGACAAGACAATAGGAGAAATCGACCTCCCTGACATACCGTTATGGACTGTATGGGCAATACAGCAGTTCCGCCGCTCCTCTTCAACACGCGAATGCCGTGAAAAATATGGCGAGACAGTGCGCTGGATAGTGGAAGAGATTCGCAACGGGAAAGTGCCTAACCTGAGGCTCGATTCCAACGGGCTTCTGTCGTCGAACGGTCAAGACTCTCCCGTGACATGGCTGTCGGCTTCTATCAACGGCAAACCGATAATCCCGCGCACCGGCTATATTCTGGAGTTCAACGCACTGTGGTATAATGCCATTCGTTTCCTTATTTCTCTCTACGAAGGCGACATCGCCCTTCAGGAATATCTCGATGAACTCAACGCATTAGCCGAAACGGTGAAAGGCTCGTTCGTGTCTACCTTCCTCAACGACTATGGTTATCTATATGACTATGTGAACGGCACATACACCGACCTTGAGGTGCGTCCTAACATGGCTATCGCAATCGGACTTGAATATTCACCCCTCGACCGCCGCCAGCGCAAAAAAGTGCTTGACCTTGTGACGCGCGAGCTTCTGACTCCCAAAGGACTTCGCTCTCTCAGCCCGAAAAGCTACGCCTACAGGCCTACTTATGTGGGCGACCCTGTGCAGCGTGAATACACAGTGCACCAGGGACCTGCGCGCCCGTGGCTCTTCGGATTCTATGCCGACGCCTATTTCAAAGTGTTTGGCGTGAGCGGAGTGGGATTCATTGAAAGGATGCTCATAGGATATGAAGACGAAATGACAGAGGGCTGTATCGGCTCCCTTTCTGAAATGTATGACGGCAACCCGCCTTACACCGGCCGCGGAGCTGTCAGCACCGCCAAAAACGTGGGAGAGATTCTCCGCACGCTCAAAAATGTGAAAGAACTCAATAAACTACAAACCTTAGAAACCGAAGAATCGAAATGAAGGCTTTAATGTTCGGATGGGAATTCCCTCCGCATATCCTTGGCGGTCTCGGCACTGCAAGCTACGGCCTGACGAAAGGGATGCACGCGAACGGCGACATGGACATCACTTTTGTAATCCCGAAACCATGGGGCGATGAGGAGCGTGGCTTCGCCAACATCATCGGAGCGTGCAACACCCCTGTGGCATGGAAAGACGTTTCATGGGATTATGTCAATTCCAGAATCAGCAAGGTCATGGACCCTCAGACTTATTTTGACCTCCGCGACCATATCTACGCTGATTTCAATTATATGCGTCTTAACGACCTCGGATGTATTGAATTTTCGGGGCGCTATCCGGAAAACCTCGTTGAGGAAATCAACAATTATTCTATCGTGGCCGGCGTGATTGCCCGCACTGTGCCTTTCGACATAATACACGCTCACGACTGGCTCACTTATCCGGCCGGAATCCACGCAAAGAATGTGACAGGCAAACCGCTCGTGATTCATGTGCACGCCTCCGAGTTCGACCGCTCAAGAGGCAAGCCGAACCCGACTGTGTTCGCCATCGAAAAAGACGGCATGAACAATGCCGACCACATATGCACCGTGTCAGACCTCACACGTCGCACTGTGATTGAAAAATATGGAATAGACCCTGCCAAGGTGACTACTGTGCACAACGCCGTTATCCCTCTCGATGACGAACTTCTCAACCTCAAGCGAACTGAGACAAAAGACAAGGTGATCACCTTCCTTGGCAGAATCACAATGCAGAAAGGCCCGGAATATTTTGTGGAGGCCGCTGCAAAAGTGCTTAACAAAAACAAGAACGTGCGTTTCGTGATGGCCGGGGGCGGCGACATGGAAGAAGCCATGATTAAACTGGCTGCCAAGAGAAACATCGCCGACAGGTTCCACTTCACAGGGTTCTTGCGAGGCAAAGAGGTTTACCAGATGTTCCGCGATTCCGACGTGTATGTAATGCCTTCTGTGTCTGAGCCATTTGGAATCTCTCCCCTTGAAGCCATGGAGATGGGTGTGCCTTCGATAATTTCAAAGCAGAGCGGATGTGCAGAGATTCTTACCAACGTCATCAAGACCGACTATTGGGATGTAGACGCAATGGCCGACGCAATGCACTCCATCATAACCAACAGGGCTCTTTATAACACTCTCCGCGACAGAGGCATTGAAGAGATTCATGGAATCACATGGGAAAAGGCCGGCAAAAAAGTGATCGACATCTATAAGAAGGTGATTGAGTCTCGCCGATAATCTTCTCCTCAATAATCTTTTCGCCCCGCAGAAGCCCTATTTCGCGGCAAGGGGCAATAATTTCAGAAATAAAAAAATACAAATATAGATTATGAAATCAGTTTGTTTCTATTTTAAGATTCACCAGCCTTTCCGCCTGAAACGCTATAGATTCTTCGACATAGGCAACGACCATTACTACTATGACGATTTTGCCAACGACGAAATCGTGTCTCGTCTTGCCCAGACAAGCTACATACCCATGGCTGAAACTCTTCTCAAAATGATTGAGGAGAGCAACCGTGAGTTTAAATGCGCAATCTCGATCTCCGGAACAGCCATTGAACAGTTGCAGCTCTATGTGCCCGAATTTATCGAGCTCCTTAAAAAGCTCGCCGACACGGGATGTGTGGAATTCCTCAGCGGCACTTTCTCTCACGGACTCGCCTCTCTCGAAGACCCTGAAGAATTTATCCGTCAGGTGAAGGTGCATGACGACATCATGCAGCGTCTTTTCGGCGTGAAACCGAAAGTTTTTGCAAACACTGAGCTGATATATGACGACGAGATCGCAACTCTCATCGCCGGCATGGGCTTCAAGACTGTGCTCACTGAAGGCGCAAAGCACATCCTCGGATGGAAATCGCCCAATTATCTCTACCAGTCGGCATCAGCCCCCGAACTGAAACTTCTCCTCACCAACAACAAGCTCGCCGACGACATCGCTCTCAATTTCAACAACACCGCATGGGACGAATATCCGCTCACTGCCGACAAATATATAGACTGGCTTGCATCTTTGCCTGAACAGGAACAGGTTGTAAACCTTTATATGAGCATGGAGACATTCGGGTCTTTCTTGCCGAAAGATTCCGGAATATTCGACTTCATGAGGGCTCTCCCTCGATTCGCAAAAGAGAAAGGCGTGTGCTTCACAACCCCTTCTGACGTTGTGGCTAAACTCAAACCTGTGGACATGATTTCCGTGCCATTCCCTATCTCTGACATTGACGAGGCTCGCGACGTCTCTGCATGGAAGGGAAATGAACTTCAGAATGAAGCGCTCGGCAAACTCTATGCCACTGCGGAGCGTGTAAATCTCTGCACAGACCGCCGTCTAAAACAGGATTGGGAGTATCTGCAAAGCAGCGACCACTTCTACTATATGAGCACCAAGAACATGGCCGACGGTGCAAGCCACGCTGCGTTCAGCCCTTATGATTCTCCGTTTGCCGCGTTCACAAACTATATGAATGTGCTTGCCGATTTCATCGTGCGTGTGGAAGAGCAGTATCCTGAAGAAATCGACAATGAGGAACTCAACTCGCTCCTTCTCACAATCCGTAATCAGGCGGCTGAAATCAATGAGCTCAACAAGGAAGTCAAAACCTTACGCAACAATATCCTGAATGCGGATGACTCCACCAATGCTCCTAAGGATGAACTGATTGAAGTTGCAAAGAAGGGCGATGTTGAATCACCCAAACGTGGCCGCAAGCCGGCTATAAAAGCAACCAAGAAACCGGCTGCAAAAAAATCAAAATAACCCGACAAGCGGTTTTCCATCAAATAAAAAGAGCGGTAATGATTACCGCTCTTTTTATTTGATGGAAAACCGGCGTCATTTGCCGACCGGACGAATGGATCGTCCTGAGTACCTGTTGCTCCATTGAGTATTGAAAAGAGTGTAAGATGGCGAACCAAAGAAATATAGATTTCCAGCCATACCTTTACTGCTTTCTGACAAAGGTGTCGACGACCAATATCCACCATATTGACCTACATTAGAAACTTCGTCATTCTCCATATTTCCACCGGCAGGAAGAAAGATATTGTTACCATTGGGTCCGGTCACAATGAAGCCATAGACATCTCCAATCTGAGACCATTCCCAGGAGCAATTGTCTACAAGTTCTTGCATCTCATCTTTAGTGGGAAGCCTATACTCATCTCCAAGACCAAGAAAGGCAGCATCATATTGCGTAGCCGATATATCTTCATTAATGTCACAACCTTTCCAAAGTCCATCATCGTTGTATGGAGAATCAAAATAAGTCGCCCAATTGTATTCATTCTTGACTTCAGTTTCCCCCCAAGCGTAATATCCTCCATAATCTTCAGCTTTCACTGCGCCCAAGTTATGATTACACCACTTCACACTTAATCCAAGGTCTACCAAATCATCAGGAATCATTGAAAAATGTCTGAATTCTCCATAATGATATTCACCATCTATTTTGACATAAGCCCTGTAGCTATAAACTATGCCGGATTCCAGATTGTCAACTAAAACATCGAACTGCCCCTCTTCATCCATCTCTGCCGATAACTTTGACCTTTGCCCCACAGGAGTTTCCTTTTTGCCAAATTCAAATCCCACTTCATAGTCAATCAGATCAAGCGCATCTACAGGGAACACAGACCCTCTCAACTCTGCCGTAAAATTTTTAATATCCAATACAGGCTTTTTTGTGAATGGGACAAGATCTATATAAACTTCTACGGGCGGCCCGGCAAGCAACGGAACAGCCTCACACCAATTTGTGAATATTTTCTGATCGACAATAGGATATACCGTATATTTCCTGAGAGGCCTTAATGTCTGCAAATCCATCTCGAATTCATCATATGGAAATATCACTTCCTGCCCGAGACAGTCAAAATCGATGATATCTCCACTATATGGAATCTGATAATATTGAATAACCGGATTTTTAGCATTGCCCATTGGACTGGACTCCCATTCTGCTTCATCATATATTGCAATTCCCACATTATGAGGATATACGGTTAATCTTGAGATGTCGAATTTAACAGTTTTAGTCTCTTTATTGAAAACACCATTTTCAAACAAAGGAACATTCCACATACCCAATAATCCCCCTAAATTTAATCCATATTTTTCACTCTGTTTTACATTGAAGCCAGGGATTTGAAAATTTAAGGCACCTGTGGCTGACAGCTCTACCTCTCCGGTAAATCCGAAGGCAGGAACTTCCACGAAAGTTTTATAAATCTCCAAATCTCGCCTATTGATACTCTCTGAATCCAAATAAATAGGCACATTCACCTCACATCCTAACGAAACATCAAAATTTAAACCGACCTCCCATCCTTTTTTTTTGTTGTCTTTATCCTTTTCTTTTTCTTCTCGGTTTAATGACTTCAAGCCTACTTCAAACCCTAACCCGATTTTCGCTTCGACTTTTCCGAATGCATACTTACATCGAGCCTCCAAGAAATCAGTATCACGTTTTCCTAAATTTATGATAACAATAGGTCTAATACCCCATAAGGAAACCCAAAATCTATTACTAAAACTCTCTCTAAAAAGATAATATTCTCCCAAAATTAAAGAACCATCCACTTTTAATAT
>VSPM01000051.1 GCA_009775365.1 Muribaculaceae bacterium | reverse complement strand
TCCATAATTCAAATTTTATGGCAAAGTTAGGAACTTTACAGACAAGCTTAAATACGCTATCGCGGACGGTTGTACCCCGTGATGGATCCATCGGGGGTTTGTTGTAAAGTTACAAAATATCTATAACTCTGCCAAATAATCAGTTAGCCATTAACTGAATATCCCTAATTTATCAATATGCCATTTTATTTCACAAAAAACCGCCGGACTTTTGAGCCCGGCGGTTTTAGAGATACGAAAAGCCTGCCGCCCATGACGGCTGAGGCTATCCATGAACCGTGGAGTATCTTCCTAAAAACAATCCTTTACCAATTTTTACTTATTTAAGTGAGAGTGTTACAATGCTCTTTGCGGGAAGTGTGACAGTCATTTTACCGCCGTTTACCTGCCAGCCTTTGTCGAATGATTTGAGAGTGACTTTCTCCGGCTGTCCGAAGTCGTTATAATCATTCATAGACGCCGCAGTCAGAATCTCGCCCGACACCTTCCTTGCAGATACGCCGGCAAGGTCTACAGTCACTTTTGCCTCCTCGTTGAGGTCGGTGTTAACCAAAGATATTGTGGTCACACCGTTTTTAACCGAAGCAGTCGCGCTTACCACAGGCACGTCGCGTCCGTCGCGGGCCTTGATCACAGGAGTGGCAACATTGAGGGGAAGAAGCTTTGCATCCTGATGAGGCACATACATCTTAAACACATAGTATGTAGGGGTAAGCACCATCTGGGCATCCTTCGTGAGCACCATCGACTGAAGCACATTGGCAATCTGCGCGATATTGGTCATTTTCACACGATCGGTGAATGTATGGAACGTGTTGAGGCTCAAGGCAGCCACCATAGCGTCGCGAAGTGTGTTCTGCTGATAGAGGTGGCCCGGCACGGTGCCCGGCTCTTCGTCAAACCATGTGCCCCATTCGTCAACAAGCAGGCCTACACGCTTATTGGGGTCATACTTGTCCATAATCTGGCAATGGCGCTTCACAACATCTCCCACTTCAAGACACTTCCCGAGAGTCCAGTAATAATCCTCCTCATTGAAGTTGATTGCAGAGCCCTTGTTGCCCGACCATCCGAGCGCAGTGTAGTAGTGGAGGGATATGCCGTCCATATGATGCCCGGCGTTTTTCATCATCACCTCTGTCCAGTTGTAGTCGTAGTCGCTGGCTCCGGAAGCGATTTTATACAGACGGTTGCCATTGAAATTGCGGCAATATGTCTGATAGCGGCGATAAACGTCGGCATAATATTCGGGAGTGAAGTTGCCGCCGCATCCCCAGCTTTCGTTACCCACGCCGAGATATTTGAGATGCCATGGCTTCTCGCGTCCGTTCTCCTTGCGCAGTTTGGCCATAGGCCCATCTTCGGCAGTGATATATTCCACCCACTTTGCCAGCTCCTCTACAGTGCCGCTGCCCACATTTCCGCTCAGATAAGGCTCACAGCCGAGCATTTCACAAAGATTGAAGAAATCGTGGGTGCCAAAAGAATTGTCTTCTACTGTTCCTCCCCAGTTGTTATTGACCATGCGCGGACGATTCTCCTTGGGGCCGATTCCATCCATCCAGTGATATTCGTCGGCGAAACATCCGCCCGGCCAGCGAAGCACCGGGATATGAAGATCCTTCAGAGCGTTTAGCACGTCGTTGCGATAGCCGTTGGTGTTGGGAATCGGCGATTCCGGGCCAACCCAGAGGCCGCCATAGATGCAGGTGCCGAGATGCTCGGCAAACTGGCCATATATTTCTTTAACGATTATGGGGCTTTCCTCAGAAGGTTGAAGCACTACTGTGGCCTCGTTGGCGGCCAATGACGGCATAGAGCCGAGAAGAGAGAGGGCGAATAAGCTGAGTGTCTTTTTCATATTTAATTATTATTTGAAGCGGTAAACTGCGAATGTATTTGCCGGGATTGTCACATTCCACGGAGCGTTTTTGAAATCGGAAACAGGAATCGACACAGTAGTGGTCACAGGCTTCACAATATCTTGATTGTCGAGAGTGTTCTCAGCCTCCGGATTGTCGGAATGAAGAGTTGTGATCTCTACCGAAGTATAGCCCTGATTCTTTTTCAATCCCTTGAACTCCATGGCAAGATCCTGCGGAGCGTTGCCCGTGTTAGCCACCTTCACAATCACCTCGCCGTTGTCTTCCTTCACAGCCGAAGCGAAAAGGCCGTTCTGGTCTTCATTGCCGGCCACCTGCTTGCCGTTCATCTTCAAGGGCACAACCTGGTCGCCTTTATTCACTGAATAGAGCTGCTGCACATAGTAGCTTGCCGTTGGCATGGAGCGGAAATTGTCAAACCATATCATGTCGGGGCGCCATTGCCAGCCCTCTACGTGGGCAAAGAGCGGCGCATATGTGGCCATCTCCACGATGTCGGCATTACGTTCGAGCCCGGTCATGAATGCAGCCTCAAGAAGCGCGGCGTTGAAATGATTCCATTTCTTACCTTTTCCGTGGCAGGCATATTCTCCTGCAAACACTTTCGGGCCTTTGCGGTCGTAGTTGTCATAACGGTTTCCCTGCTCAAGAAACCATGATTCGGGACGATAGAAATGTTCGTCTACAAGGTCGGCTTTAAGTCTTTTCATCTCAGGCCAAAGATATTCAAAATCCTCGCCTTCGGAATTGGGGCCGGATGAACCCACAATCTGCATATCGGGATATTTTGCCCTTATGGCTTTGATGAATGGCTCAAGGCGCGCAGGGTATTCAGGTCCCCACTGCTCATTGCCAATGCCAATAAATTTCATGTTGAATGGCTCCGGATGCCCCATTTCAGCACGTAGCTTGCCCCATTTTGAATCGACAGGGCCGTTGGCGAATTCTATGAGGTCGAGAGCATCGTCGATAAAGGGCTGAAGTTCGTCAAGAGAGGCGTGTGCATTCTTGTCGCGGTTCTGATACTGGCATACAAGACCCACATTCAGCACAGGGAGAGGCTCTGCTCCAATCTCCTCGCTGAGAAGGAAATATTCATAGAATCCAAGGCCGTAGCTCTGATAATAATCAGGGAAGAAGCGATGGCGGAATGTATAATGCCAACGGTTTTCATTCACAGGGCGGTTCTCAACAGGGCCAACGGTGTTTTTCCACTGATAGCGCGAGTTCATGTCTGTTCCCTCTACGATACAGCCTCCGGGGAAACGGAACACACCCGGCTTGAGGCCGGCAAGTTTCTGCACGAGGTCTTTTCTCAATCCGTTCTCACGACCCTTCCATGTGTCTGTGGGGAAAAGGGAAAGGTGCTCAAGGTCAACAGTTGTTTCCGGCTTGCACAGAAATACGCGCAATTTACCCTTTGAAACAGTCTCGGAAGGTTTCAGCATCACCTGATATTTCTTCCATTCTTTTCCTGAGATCTCTATCTCTTGTGCGCACATATCCTGGCCTTCACCCATCGACTCGGGATTTTCTAACTCTACACGCACTTTCGATTTACCACCGTCGGGCACTCTCGCCCACACTGAGAAGCGATATTCCTTACCCTTCTCGAAACTGACTCCAAAGAAACCTTCATTGTCAAGGCCGGTGTGCTTGTCGGTATGTCCTGCGGGCGACAGGCGAACATAATTCGGATTCTTTTCAAACGGGCCGTCATTTCTCACCTCTACCTTTCCGAACACATTCCATCCGGTGAGAGGATATGTGAAGTCAAATGAACGATTCTTCACCTTTTCTGCATACAGGCCGCCGTCGGCCGCATAGTTGATGTCTTCAAAGAAAAGGCCATACATTGTGTCGGGAATTCTTGCTCCCTTTGCATTTGGCTCAATCACCAATTGATTGACTGCGGCGAATGCCGGTGCAGCGCATCCAAGCGCGAGCAACGCCGCCAGAACCTTTATTTTCATGATTTAGGATATTATTCGAGTTTTTCTGATTGCGGAATGAAAGAGATTGCCCGACAAAAAAGCATAATCTCTTACGAGTGCAAAATTAGTAAACATCTATGATATAAACGTGGATAAATCTTTCAAAAAAGGTGGACAAATATTGAATATGCTCAAAGATATTGTATCTTCGCCATAATTTGCTGAATCTTACACCTGCAATTTGACGAATTAGACTGTCATATTTTTCGGAATTAATTCATCATAATTTTCCGAACGAAACAACAATAATTTGCCGAACGAAACCGCCATATTTTGCCGAATAAAAATTTATAGTTACTTTTGTAAAATTAATCACCTAAATGGTTAGTATATGACCGAGGATCTTAAATACCGCCCCAGAATAGCAGACGACATACTTTCAGATAAACTCGACGCGAAGGGTGCTGTCCTGATTAGAGGGCCCAAATGGTGTGGCAAGACAACTACTGCAGAGCAACAAGCGGAAAGCGTTATTTATATGAGCGATCCCTCTTCACGCTCAAATAATCTGGCGCTTGCGAAATTAGACCCTCAGTTACTTTTGGCCGGTGCTACGCCTCGATTAATCGACGAGTGGCAGATTGCGCCTCAATTATGGGATGCCGTAAGGTTTGAAGTTGACCATCGGCATAGAAGTGGGCAGTTTATCATGACCGGCTCAGCTGTACCGGTTAATAAGAAAAGTGATACCCCGATTTTACATACCGGAGTAGGTCGATTCTCCATAATTGATATGTTGCCTATGACTTTATTTGAGTCGGGTGATTCTTCGGGGGAGGTGAGACTGAGGGACTTGTTTGATGCTCCCGACAATATACGAGGAATCAACAGACATAATCTGGAAGAGATTGCATTTCTTACTTGCCGGGGAGGATGGCCGTATGCCGTGGCAGAAGATATGAGCCGTAAGGCTGCTTTAAGCCAGGCATTTGATTATCTTGATTTGGTGGTGGAAGAAGATATTTCAAGAGTTGATGGCATTGGACGGAATGTTGAAAGAGCAAGAGTGATTTTGCGCTCATATGCACGTTATCAAGGCACTCAGACTACGGTGAGCAAAATACGTCAGGACGTAGCAACAAATGACAATGATAAGATTTCTGATGACACAATCACCTCTTATCTCAACGCATTGCGACAAATTTTTGTGGTGAAAGACATGGAATCCTGGAATCCGAATCTACAGTCAAAAACGGCTATACGCACAACGCCAACAAGGTATTTCAGCGACCCTTCAATTGCCGCGGCCGCTCTGCGAATAGGCCCTGAAGACCTAATTAAGGCACTCCCGACTTTCGGACTTTTTTTTGAGACTCTATGTGTGAGGGACTTGCGGGTATATGCGCAATCAATAGATGGCGATGTGTTTCATTATCGCGACAGCAACGGGTTGGAATGTGATGCTGTAATACATCTTCGCAATGGCCGATATGGCCTGATTGAGATAAAATTAGGTGGTGAGGCTTTAATTGAGGAGGGGTGTGGCAACTTAATGAAACTGGCATCAATTATTGACACCTCTAAAATGGGTGCCCCTGCTTTTAAGATGATTCTCACCGCAGTCGGCAACTATGCATACCGCCGTCCTGACGGCATTTATATTGTGCCTATTGGCTGTCTGAGGAATTGAGAATTTAATAAGGACATCGCTTAAAAACAAAGGGGAAGCCCGACTAATACGCACATTGCTTTTTCATTTAAGATAAATGAGTGACATAAAATTTGTAACTTTGCAATGCAAAATAACTTGCTAAGGGTCATGGATAACAGAAGTTTTATTCCCTATCGTTCAGTTTTGTCGCCGTTAATGGCGACGGCGTTTAATATCATTCTGGTTTTTATTGTGTTCTCTCTCGCTCGAGTGGAATATCTGCTTGAGAACTGGAGCTATTTCGCGGCAACAGTGAAAGAGGGTCGCATATTCAGCCTATTGGCGGCAGGGCCGGTGTTTGACACGCCGGGAATATTCTATACAAACGCTCTTTATGTGCTGCTGATGCTTCTCCCTATCCATTTGAAAGAGCGCCCCGGATGGTACAGGATGTGCAAATGGGTCTTTATAATTGTCAACTCGCTCACACTGATTATCAATCTCGGAGACTCCGTCTATTTCAGTTACACGCTTAAACGCACCTCCTGGAGCGTGTTCGGCGAATTCGGCAATGAAAGCAACTTCGGGAAGATTATCGGAGTGGAACTCCTTAACCACTGGTATCTCATAATTTTCGCGGCGCTGATAATCTGGGGCATGTGGAAACTATATGTATCTCCGGCCATGGATATAAAGCGGCAGCCGCTTGTGAGATATTACATCCTCTCTATTCTCAGCCTGGCAGTGGCAGGAGTAACGGTAGTGGCAGGAATACGCGGCGGACTTTTCAACCACTGGTATAACTATTTTGCCGCCTTCCCTCTGCTATATGTGTCTTACCGCCTGTTTAAAAGCCGCAAGATGCCGGCAGGGCGCAAATGGGCCGGCGCGCTTTGCGCCACAGCCGGACTGGCGCTCCTTGTCACCGCTCCCATAGGCGGCTGGCGACATCGCGACATACGCCCCGTCGCCATATCTAATGCGAACGCCTATACAAAGCGCCCGATAGAGACCGCCCTGGTGCTTAACACACCGTTCTCCATGATACGCTCTATAGGCAACACCCCTTTTGCCGACCCCCATTATTTCGACAACAAGGCGGAACTCGACAATATCTTCACTCCGCTTCACATTCCATCAGATTCTATCACAGTGAGGCGCAAGAACCTGGTGGTGATTATCATTGAGAGTTTCGGGCGAGAGTATATCGGCTCCATGAACAAGGAGATTTTAGGAGAAGAGTATAAAGGGTTCACTCCGTTTACCGACTCCCTCCTTTCTCACACCGCATGGTGGCGACATTCCTACGACAACGGACAGAAAAGCATCGACGGCATGCCAAGCATTCTTGCGGGGATACCTTCGTTTGTTCGCCCGTTTATTGTCACCCCGCAGGCTGTGAATAAACTGAAAGGCTTGCCGGGACTCCTCGGAGAGATGGGCTATTCGTCGGCATTTTTCCATGGAGCACGCACAGGTAGCATGGGGTTCGACGGATTTGCGAAGTCTATAGGGTTTGAGGAGTATTACGGTCGCGAAGATTTTTCAAAAGACTCCCGCTTCGGAGGCGACAGCGATTTCGACGGCTACTGGGCAATCTGGGATGAACCATTTCTCCAATATTATGCCCTTAAAATGTCGGAAATGCGCCAGCCTTTCATGACTGCCATATTTACGGCCTCTAATCATCATCCTTTCAGAATCCCTGAAAAATATGAAGGGAAATTCCCGGAAGGAGATATGCAGATTCATCCAACTGTGGGCTACACCGACAATGCCCTCCGACAGTTTTTTGCCACAGCAAAGAGGCAGCCGTGGTATGACAACACCATATTCGTGATAACCAACGACCACACAAACATGCGTGGCCATGACGAATATCGCAGCGACATCGGCGCATTTTATGGCCCTGTGCTGATATTCGACCCATCTGGAGAGATCACCCCCGGAGAACGTGATGCAATAGCTCAGCAGACCGACATACTCCCCACTCTCGTGAACCATCTCGGCTACGACAAGCCATATGTGGCATTCGGATGTGATCTTCTCAACACTCCAGCCGAAGAGACATGGGCTGTGAACTACACCAACAACACCTTCCAATATGTGAAACACGGCTACGTGCTCCAGTTTGACGGAGAGAAAACCATCGGAGTGTATGCAATCGACGATCATGTGATGGCCAATAATCTCAAAGGGACTGTCGATAAAGAGATGGAAATGGAGAAAGAGCTTAAAGGGATTATTCAGTCATATATGGACCGTATGCTGGGGGATAAGCTCACGGCAGATTCCTCTAACATGAAATAAAAACAAGTTGCAATATGAATCAGACAACAGCCAAAGAGAGATTATGGAACGCCCAGTATTGCAAGGCAATGGCGGGCAACTTTCTGCTGTTCTTCTCTTTTTATATTCTCACTCCTCTTCTCCCGATTTATCTTGACACAGAATTTGCCGCCGACAAGGATGTGATGGGGCTGGTGCTATCAGGATATGTGGTGGCGGCACTCGTTGTCAGGCCGTTCAGCGGATTTATCGTCGACACTTTCGACCGCAAGAAAGTGCTTTCAATATGCTTTTTCATGTTTTTTATCCTTTTCACAGGATATATCGGGGCCGGCACATTGCTGCTGTTCGCAATTGTGAGAACCATTCACGGACTCCCTTTCGGGGCAGTGACTGTGGCCAACTCCACAGCGGCAATCGACACACTCCCATCCTCAAGACGCAACGAAGGAATAGGGTTCTACGGGCTGAGCAACAACCTGGCTATGGCGTTCGCTCCGTCAATCGGCATATGGATATATCATGCCACCGACAATTTCTCTCTTCTTTTCTGGATTGCCCTGGTTACGGCGTTTGCCGGCTTCCTTACAGTGTCGGCCATAAAACTCCCTAAACGAGAACTTAAAAAAGAGAAACAGCCGATAAGCCTTGACCGTTTCTTTCTTACCCGAGGCTGGATGCTGGCCATTAACATTCTTTGTTTCAGCCTGTGCTGGGGCATAATGTCGAACTATGTGGCCATCTACGGAAGCGAGGTTCTCAACATCACCGACGGCACCGGGCTCTTCTTCATGATTCTGTCTTTCGGGCTCTTTGCTTCCCGCCTGCAGGGGTCGAAAGCCCTGGCGAAAGGGAAGATTGTGGAGAACGCAGCTTTAGGTGTGATCCTGTCTTTAGGAGGCTACACACTGTTTGCGGCCGTGGAGCAGGGATGGGCCTACTACACAGCAGCCGCCCTCATCGGCCTTGGCAACGGACATATGTATCCGGCCTTCCTGAATATGTTTATTAAACTCGCCCGCAACGACCAGAGAGGCACGGCCAACTCCTCCATATTGACAGCATGGGATATCGGCATGGGCATAGGGATAATAATGGGCGGATTCCTTCTCGAATATATATCATATTCTGCGGCATTCTGGGGTGCGGCTGTGATGCAGGGTGTCGGAACAGCTCTTTTCTTCATTTCCACTCGCCATTTCTTCAATCGGAGGCGTCTCGACGCACCTGCAAAGCCTGCATGAAACGCGTGTGCTCATCCGAAGTGACATCCACCTTTTTGGGCGTTTTAGTCCGGGGATGCGCCTTTATGTAATTTGCGCGTATCTGTTCATGAGTCACTATATTGTCATCCGTAATCTTATATTCATCAAGAATAGGTAGCAGATAGTCGATAGCGCTTTGAATCTGAGCCTCTGTCAGCGGCTCTTCAACAGTGTTGCCCTGAAACTCTATGCCTATTGCAAACCTATTGACATTCTCACGGCCATTCAGGCGCGAGCGCCCGGCATGCCAAGTGATTGAATCCGGTGGAGCCAAGACATAGCGTGTTCCGTCTTTATCTATGAGCACATGGCAGCTGACTCCCTTGTCGGGATTGGTCAGAATATCGAGCGACTGCTCAATGGAATCAGTGGCCGTGTGGTGCAGCACAACCGCCTTTACCTCATTCCGTCCTTCGGCAATATTAGGGGTAGGGCGGTCAACCACCCAGTAGTCGCCAACCTTATTACCCTCTCCGGAATGACGCTCCTCCGTCAATTCCTCAGAAGCGACACCTTCATCGGCTTTATCCAGGCGTTTACATCCCACCGCGCACATTGCCGCCACAATGCACAGGACAAACAACATGTAAATCGATAACATACTGTTTCTTCCCCTTTTATCCACATTCTCATTCATAACGATCCGAACTTTATCAACAGAGAGAAGTGATAAACGCTCCCCTCCATAAACTAAAAACGGCAGGTAGCCAATTTCTTCCTGCCGCTTTAATCAACCTTAACTTAATTTCAGTTAACTGTCTTAAAACAGACTTCTATTTGTTAGAACCATTAAGGATACTGCCTAACACAGTGTCACGATAAGTATTAAAAATATTTAACTTAACAGGGATGTAATCTTCCAGACTCTCAAGGTACTCCAATTCAAACACAAGTCGCGGATCATGATCTTCACTACCTTCATTTATTTCTGCTTTAGTTCCAATCCTGGCAATATTAATCAAATAAATATCCTTTATCCCCTTTCCTTTAATATAAGGCATAAAATAATATAGCTTGTTTAACGCAATAGTTGAAGGAAAGGATTGGGTTTTTCCGGTATAATAAATCTTTGAAATCCCACCATCTAAAAAATAATCCTGATTGTCTGTCTTTACAAATCCGATAAGGAGATGCTTGGCAGGATCCAAACTAATGTTTTTCTTACGATGGTTTTTGACAAATTGCACAAAATCCTGAGCAAACTGTTTAAACTGTAACTTCGGCTGAGAATCACGTTGCATCTCAATAGGCTTATGTGATACCGGCTCTTCCTCATAAATAAATCTATAAAGCGATTTACCTATGGCTTGTACTACACCACACACCAGAGCGTTTCCCATTAAAAATGCTCTTCGGCCATCTGACACTTCCGGATGAAAAGTATGGTTATCCGGAAACATATTCAATCTTTCCAATTCAATCGGCATTAATCGTCTATAGCGACCGGAAGAAGTTTTTATAACGTGTTTGAACCGTGAAGGAGCGTTTCCTCCCTCACCGGTTATTATGGTGCGTGATGGATGATCCATTGAATCCGGAAAGCACATTGCTCCTTCCGAAAACACATATTCATATCCTTGTTTCGACACTCTGTTTATTTTTTTTGCACCCTTTTCATATCTCCATTTAGGCAATTCTTCATCATTGATAAAAAAATCTTGAGGAACAAGTTCTTCACTCACAATATTCCCACCAAGAGTCATAAAAGGACCTGCGTAGATCGACTTAGTATCCACACTATAGACCCTTCTGCGACATATTATGCCGGCATCCCCAAACGGACTCTCTTTCTTTCCGACATTAAAACTATCTGAAACCTCTTTTATTGAACCTTCTATTTCGAATTCAGATTCAGTTTTATCCTTTCTATAAAAAGGAAATGCCTTAGCCAATACACCATCAAACAATACCCATTTCTGAAGATTCTCTATTTTCCTGAATACATTCGAACCTTCACGATAACCAACAATATAAGTCCTTCTACGCCGTTGGGGCATCCCATATTCAGCTGCATTAATCACACGCCATTCCACAGTATAGCCTAAATCGGAAAGAGAAGAAAGGATTATCGCAAAATCACGCCCTCTTTGTTTAGCGGGCGAACTTAGCAGGCGATCTACATTTTCAAAAAATATATACGCAGGACGCCTATCACTTTTTTCTTCTAAAATACGGTAAATTTGCCACCACAGCACACCCTTTTTCCCTTCTATACCTCCAGATTTGCTTAAAGTTGACGCAACAGAGTAATCCTGACAAGGAAAGCCTCCTACAAGGAGGTCATGATCCGGAATCAAAGAAGTAGGCACAAGATTAATATCTGTATTTGAATGACCCTTTGCTCCAAATCTCGCCTTATAGACCAGTGAAGCATCTTGCCTGACCGTAGACGGTTCCCACTGATTGTTCCAGATTGTATCATAAGCATCAGATGCACCTTCCAATCCAATTCTAAATCCTCCTACTCCCGCAAAAAGTTCAACAACCTTTATATGTGTTTTCTGTTTCTTCGCCATAATTCACCTAACAACACTCTTAATTTTAACTGAGGCAATATCCCTATCAAGTTTTGATTACCTCACAAGAATGGTAAAGATTTTAATTTAGTTGCAATAAACGAACCTTTTAGCCAATAATACTGAGGTAACATATTAATTCCATTCACACATTCCGTTCTTTCTCGCTCACTCGAATCCAGATTGCCTCCTCTAAAGAAAACTGTATAGTCTGAACTCTTTGGAAAATTCGGAGCCCCTTTATAACTGCCACTTTTATTCTTGACATATTCTCCGGAAGGAGAGAGATTATAAATCCATCTAAGTTCATTACGATAAATAAGATTACGGGAATCTTCCCATACTCTCCTGACCTCTTTTTCTAAAAAAAACTTCATCAAACGCAAAACGCTTAAATCCTTCAAACGTAGTTTTCAAACAATCTGAAGAATCATGTTCGCAAAAAACCGGACATAAGAAACTATGTTCACAAAAATAAACATATATGTCTGATTCTTCAAAATCTCTGTCCCGGTCAGTCCATTCTTCAAAATCAATACGGTTCAGCTTCATGTCTTCTGTTCGCTTCCCATCTGGCTTGAGGGTGATAGTTTTGGCAATAATTCCAGCCTTAGTAAAATCCGCAATCAGGTTAAGACGATTACAATCAGCTCCAAACATTTTAATGATACAAAGCGCACTTAGATTCTTTATAGGTCGCTTGCTTGTTATATCAAGTTCTCGCATTAATTGACCAAGCGACTTACCTCCATATAATTTAGTCAATGCTCGGCATCGCTCATCAAGTTCCGCAAAACTTGAAAATGGCTCTCGAAGATTGATTTCATGCTTAGCTCGTTTCTTGTTAAAATGTCCGCGCACAATATAGTCTACAAAAGTCTGCTTTAATCGATAACGAGGTTTTTGATATGCTCCTGTAACTTTTTTCTTAAATCCCGGAACCAACTCTATAAGTAACAGTTCAGGACGCAAAATATGAGTGAAACCTTGCAAATGCTCGTTACGGTCGTTAGTATCTGCACTTACTGCATACACCTGCTTTAGATAATCTCTTACAATTTCCCAATCATGTCTTAACTGCGACACTTCAACTTCCGAAAATGTATTATAGCAGTAACCTACAACAGGAAAATGTTTATATCCGGAAGCCGGCACAATGTCATAGGATCTATACTCATAGAACACTATTAGTAAATGTTCAGATTTTTCCCAAAAATGAGAAGAAAAGAAATCTAACTGTATTTCAGGATCGAATGTTACTCCTGTAATGCTGATACCCTCTTTTGCTCCAAGATACAAATTATATTCATTACCGACTTTCCCGATAGCCTTACTTAAATCTTTCTTGGGGATACGCACTCCGGTAGTTTTGAGTTCAGTCAGCACACCGTCAATCTCAATATCACATTCCTGCCTGCTATCACGGGCATATCCAAACACAGACTGCTCTATTACATCACCGGCAATACCGGTGATTTTACTGCTTTTTTGAGCGCGGACGAACTGACCGGATGAGTCAACCTCACCCAAAGTCAGTCCCTTAATGCCCTCTAAAAGTGCATATACTTGCGCTCTTGTAAATTTCCTGTCGTCTGAAACCGCCATTAAGATTTGATTGCAATGCTAATTAACAATAATATTTATATTATTTGTAGCGGGCCCAGCGGATGAGGTCTTTGATTGTGGGTTTCTTGCCGTACATGAAGATACCTACACGATAGATTTTGGCGGCTATCCATGCCATGCCCACAAAAGAGATGTAAAGTATAATCAAAGACACCCATATCTGCCATGAGGCCACATCAAACGGCACTCGCGAAAGCATCACCATCGGCGATGTGAACGGAATCATCGACAGCCATAAGGCAGTCGTGCTGTTGGGGTCATTGCCAATAGAAAGGGCAAACACCAATGCCACTATTATGGGAAGAACCGCGAATGTCTGAAGCTGAGAGGCATCCTGGATATTGTCTACCGCAGAGCCGATAGCCGCAAAAATCGAAGCATAGAAAAGGAATCCGCCTATGAGGAAAAGAGTGATATACATGAAGAGCTTTGCAAGATAGCCCACAGAAGTGAACATAGCCAATGCCTTAATCATGTCGGGATCCATTGTTGTGTCGGCCGGATTGAATGTGCCGGCATTCATCATGGCAACCTGCTCGTTAAGCCCTTCAGGCATGACCATAGGCATGACAACCACGCTCATGATGCACATGATACATCCCCATATCGCTATCTGAATCACTGCCACAAGACCAACACCGATTATCTTTCCAAGCATAAGCTGCAGCGGCTTTACCGATGAAACCACAAGCTCAAGCACTCTGTTGTTCTTCTCTTCTATAATTGAAGTCATAACCATCTGACCATACATAAGAAGGAACATATAGAGAATGAACGACATTGCAAGTCCGAGAAAAAACGACGCAGACGACGACACGCTCTCCCCATTGCCGTCTTCATCTATCCTTATCACTTTCAGGATGCTATCCACTTTCACTTCGTCAAGAATGTCGCCAAGGTTTTCAATATTATACGACCTCAGCCTCTGGTTCTCTACGGTGGTGTTGATTATATTGCTGATTGTGCCTTCCACAAGCATGGAGCCTGCGTCGCGCTGATACAGCACTACATCCTGCGGATTTTCAACCACATCGCCGTTCACCCACAAAATAGCGTCGTAGTCATCCGATTCAAGCACTGAGCCAAGCGGAAGCGACACATTCGACAGTTTAAGATATTCAAGCGATTCGCTTTCCTTCACAAGCTCGGGGAAAATAAGCCCGCTGTTATCTATGACTGCCATGTTCTTTTCAGACGGTGTAGAAAGCTCCATAATCAGAGCGGGCGCCACCATCATTAAGACCATAAACAGAGGGGTGAGAAGTGTGGTGAGTATAAAGCTTTTCTTTACCACACGCTCGCGAATCTCGCGAGATATTATTATTCCTAAATTACTGCTCATATTTCTATCATTATAATCACTGCTCAACTCCGGCCGAAGCGTTTGCGTTGGCTTTCTCGACTGTCTTTATAAAAATCTCATTCATAGAAGGGAGAGCACGGTCGAATGTCACAATGTCGACTGCATTGTTAACCTCCGATATAAAATCTCTCATCTCCACACCCTCTTTCAGTTTGAACTCGGCATTGAAGATAGGGCCGTCTTTCGTAAGCTCAGGCTTCGACATGTCATAGGAAAGCACTTTGTCTCCAAGGCGAGACAGAAGCTCCTCAGGCACTCCCTGAAAAGACAGGCGATAATGGTTGCGACCCATTTCCCGGCGTATCTCAGCCACATTCCCCGACAAAATATTGTGCGAGCGATTGATAAGCGTGAAGTTATCACACAGCGACTCCACGCTGCTCATATTGTGGGTGGAGAATATCACAGTGGCTCCTTCATCGCAAAGCCTTAAAATCTCGTTTTTCAGAAGCTCGGCATTAATGGGGTCGAATCCTGAAAACGGCTCATCAAAAATCAGCAGCTTCGGACGATGAAGCACCGTCACTATAAACTGCACTTTCTGGGCCATACCTTTTGAAAGCTCCTCAACCTTCTTGCCCCACCAGTCAAGAATGCCGAAACGCTCAAACCATTTGCGCAGTTCCATAGTGGCCTCGCGGGTCTTCAATCCTTTCAGTTTAGCGAAGAATAGAGCCTGGTCTCCCACCTTCATTTTCTTATAAAGGCCACGCTCCTCAGGCAAATATCCTATGTTGACCACATCGTTAGCCGTGAGCGGGTGTCCGTTGAAGGTCACAGTTCCGCTGTCGGGAGCAGTTATGTGGTTGATTATTCTTATGAGAGTGGTTTTTCCCGCCCCGTTAGGCCCCAGAAGCCCGTAGATTGAACCTTCGGGTATGCTGACGCTCACATCGTCAAGTGCTACATGGTTTGTGAACCGCTTAGTAATATTTTCTGCTTTAATTATATCCATAATGTTTCAAGGATGTTTTCATTTATCAAAAACCTTTCCAGCGCGCACGCCAATAAGAGTTGCCAAGCTCATCCCAGCGGAGCACAGCCGCGCCGAAAAAGTCGCGAGTATAGTCAGTAAGAAGTTTCGCGGCCTCCTCATTCTCTCCGGCAGAAATCAGTTCGGCATATGCTTTCTCTATTGCCGGAAGCTCGCGGCTGCCTTTTTTAAGGAAATAGTCGCGTGCCGGCTCAAGAGTCTTGCGCGCGTCGCCCCATCGCACTGTGGCGAGCTTGTTGGGCTGGCGGAAATGCCAAAGCGCAGCGTCGTCGCGATTGCGGTGCTGCCCGCACACTTTCAGCATGTCGGGAAGGTCGGTGCCGCCGGCAAAAACCGGAAAGCGCGGCGACTGCCCGGGATTGTCAAGGCAGATCCATGCCACGCCGCCAACTCCGTCTGGAAGCCAGTCGCGACACTGTATGATTGTAGAGTAAGAACACCATGGAACACTGACTGTGCGGATGTTATGCATAAGAGAATCACCCATTGCCTCATACACCGCTATCTCATCGGGCTGCATCCAGGGGTTGGCCACAGGGCTGACCACACTGTCGGGCACCTCGGGTCCGTCACCCTCTTTTTTGTCTTTATTCTTCACCATCATGCGTCCGCTGAGATTCATCGGGGTGCCCTCATAGTAAGAGCCCAGGAGGCGTGCCACATCTTCCACGCTCACCTTTTTCTCCGGTTTCACACTGAGCGGGAGTTCTTCCATGCTCTCGTTAAACCCTGCATTGGGAGCAAGCTGCTGCATAATAAAGAGTTCGCGCACACTATAGTTTTTCGGCTCGTCAAGATAATTCTTCTTGCTATAAGCCTTCCAGAATGAGAACTCACCCTTTCCGTCCCAAAGACCCATCTTTTTGGCCACATCCTTCACATTGTCAGAGGCCATATAGTTATCCTTGTCTTTAAGGTCGAGAGTGCCAATGCGGCTCACATTGGCCGACACCGCAATATGGTCGTCGGGGATTCTCACTGCGGCCCACACGCCTCCTTTCTTGTCTTTTCCTTCACCCTGCACCTCAAAAATCCATACCTCCTTTGGGTCGGCTATAGTGAGGCATTCTCCACTGTCGCCATAGCCATATTCCTTTATCAGTTCTCCCATCAGCGTAATAGCCTCACGCGCCGTGGAGCATCGCTGAAGAGCCACTCTCTCAAGCTCCTCTATCATAAACATACCATCCGGGTTGCAAAGAGTGTCTAGCCCGCTATATGTGGTCTCGCCTATAGCAAGCTGCCTCTCATTGAGACACGGATAGGCGGTGTCAAGGAAACGGTAGGTGTGGCGGGCCTGAGGAATCTGCCCAACCTCTTTCATGCCGTCTTTGCTGTCGGGATATTCCGTATGCATCCTTCCGGTGTATATGCTCATAACTGTGTCGGCGGGATAATCGGCAGGAGCCACTGACTGCATCCACGTGCGATACCACGAATCGCATGTGTGGCTTGTCATCACCGAACCGTCGGAAGAAGCAAGACGCCCCACCATAATGCTCGTGCAGGCATCATTGTTATCAGCCTGAAAGCCATCGGCATTTACCGCGCCGTTCATAGAGAAACAGAGCAACGCGGAAACCAGCAACAGACTGTATTTCATCGCTTTCATAAATTATTAGATTAGAAAATATAATAGGCGGATACAATCACACGCCATAAATGATGAATATATTCACAAAAGTACATAAAATATATTCAAACAGCAAATCAAAAAGCATCTATTCCTCTTTATAGAAATGTTTTTACTTATGAAAATATTTAACCAGATAAATATTTCCGCATCATTTGCATCTTTTATTATTTCATAATCCTGCATATTGTTTTTTTTATTATAAATTTGGGTTTAATCAATATTGTCATAACCTGATTTTGAATCAAAAACAACATTATAACTATACATTTATGACCAGACATTTTCCTAAATTCTATCGGAAAACAGCAGTAGTGGCCGCCTCCCTCTGCCTCTTCCCTTCCATGCTCGCCAACGTTGCGAAGCCGGGTATCATAACAGCCAAGCAGCCTGACGGCACCACAGTAAACATCAGGCTTGACGGTAACGAATCGTCAAACAGGGCTTACTCTTCCGACGGCTACCTGCTCACTGTAGACGCCAACGGCTTCTATGTTTATGCCCTATGCGATGAAAACGGCATGCCGGCGGCATCAGGTGTGCGTGCCGATAACCCGGAAAGCCGTCCGGCCTCAACCTCAAATTTTCTGAGAACAATAAACCAGGAGGCAGTTAACGATGCCTTCCTGAAACAGGATGCCCGGAAAATATCAGAACGCAGCAACAGGATTGCACGCCATTCCTCTCCCCGTAAGGCCGGGGCAGGAAGATTCGACTCATCATTCCCGACCACAGGCGAGCAACATGTGCTCGTGATTCTAGCTGAGTTTGCCGACAATGAGTTCTCTTCTACCGACGATCCTAACGCCTATTTCACAAGGATGCTCAATGAAGAGGGTTTCTCCGACAATAATGCCACAGGAAGCGCGCGCGATTATTTCATAACCAATTCTCACGGCAAGTTCAGACCGAAGTTTGACGTTTACGGCCCTGTGAAACTGGAAAAAGATATGGCCTATTACGGCCAGCATGTTAGCGGGGCAAACGACCGCAGACCGGAAAAAATGATAACAGATGCCTGCTCTCTTCTCGACGACCAGATAGATTTCTCTCTTTATGATTGCGACAATGACAGCGTGATTGACAATGTTTATGTGTTTTATGCCGGATATGGCGAAGCTGAGGGTGGCGGAGCCAACACAATTTGGCCGCACTCTGCTTTCCTCACAGACATTTCAAGAAAGAAATATTATTTCGATGAATTATTACTCGACAGATATGCCTGTTCCAACGAGCTTGCCATGTCGGACGCTACTGTAGGCATCGGCACTTTTGTGCATGAGTTCAGCCATGTGCTGGGGCTTCCCGACATTTATTCCACTAACTATGGCTCATCTTTCACTCCGGCTTCATGGTCATGTATTGATAACGGAAACTACAACAACGACGGCCGCACACCCCCTTATTATTCCGCTTTCGAGCGATACACTCTCGGATGGATGGAACCGGCAGTTTTGTCTGAGCCCAGTGAATATGAACTGAAGCCTGTACACCGCTCGAATGAAGCATTCTTAATTCCTACCGACCGCGAAGAGGAATATTTCCTCTTTGAGAACCGCCAGCAGGAGGGTAACGACGCTTACATACCCGGACACGGAATGCTTGTGTGGCATATTGATTTTGACTTGGATATCTGGCTCATAAACGCTGCCAACAACGACCCTGACCATCAGAGAGTAGACCTTATCGAGGCCGATAATAAACTGACACCAGATTCAAGAGCGGGCGACGCTTTCCCCGGCACGGACGGAGTAACGTCTTTCACCGACACAACAGCTCCGGCATTAGTTGACTGGAACAACTCTTCTTTCGGCATAGGGCTTTACGACATCTCGGAGTCTGAAGACGGTATCATCTCTTTCACTGTCCGCAAATTGGAAGGCACCGGAGTGTCCGTTTCCACCATTGAAAACGGATCTCTCATCAGAATAGAAGGGAACTGCGTGTATGCCGCAAATAATCCTGTAGAAATCTACGACATCTCAGGACGTAAGGTGGCAACAATCAGCAATAACCATTGCACACTCTCATCAGGAGTGTATGTGGCTATATCCGGAGGACGCAATCAGAAATTCACAGTACGCTGATAGTATTCCACACATTCTCAACAAACAAGAATCCTCCTTGCAATGCGACATTGCGAGGAGGATATTTTTTTGTTTTTAAACGGGGCTTGTTACGTCAGCCTATTTCAAATGTGACATCACCTGTGCGGAAATCAGATTCCCTTGACGACACAACACAAGTCTGATTAAAAAAGAATGTTTCTCTTACATCAATGATTCGGTAAAAATTACCGAAATAGTTGAAAATTAAGTTAATATATCGAATTGTCAAATACAAATGAATCGCCAAAGCGTTCATTATAAAAAACATTAAACAATATGAACGTATTGGCGATTCTCAAAGACTTCACCTTTCGGTGTAAGTCGGTATTTGAAAAT
>VSPM01000050.1 GCA_009775365.1 Muribaculaceae bacterium | reverse complement strand
GACCTTGAAAGGCCGCCCAATACTCTATGTCTTTTGCTTGGTTGAAAAACATAAAGTTCTTATCCCGAACTCGCGTGTAATGGTAAATTTTCATTCATTCACGATTTTACACAAACATTAACAACGTTAATTAACATTGTTAATCATAACATTATCTTATCATTTTCAACCACTATTTTGCGTTTTGGCCCTGATTGCACTATCTCCATGAAGCCTTGACCTTTCTCCAGACAGCAATTATATTGAATGTCATGAGCAAAAGTGCAAGCACAAGACCCACTCCCGGGACCATCCACAGACTGCCGGCCGCAGCGCCAAGTTCTTCAAGCGAATGAAGATATGACGAACGAAGAATCACGCAACACACCACAGCAAAAAGCCATGCGGCAACAGAGGCACACACTACTATTCCCATATATGGAGCGGCCACTTTGCGAAGCGGATAGCCGAGCATTAGCAGCGAGTGAAGTTTGTCGCGATTCTTCTCCATGAGAAGCGACATGGAGAGAAGCAATATGAAAAACGAGAGCAGCGTTATGACCATCCCCACCGAGAGCACGATCCCCACCACTATTTTCAGAAGATATGACGCCGACGACCCGGTCTTGTCGCCGGCCACTTCGAGCGAATGCGCGGCAAGATAGTCTTTAATCGCCACATCGCCGGGACTGCTCACATCTATTATAAGGCGCGACGGTGCGTTCCCGTCTTTGCCGCTTCCAAGGCATTTGTTGCTCCAGTCCATGAAACTGCCGGGCACAAGAATCGTGTTAAGCCGATTGGAAAACCCTGCAACCCTCCCTTGCATCTCTATGCTTCTTGTGCCGTCGAAAGATGTGAGGCTGAGACGCAACGGGATGCCCCCCATGACCCCTTCCGACATCTGAGGCAATCCTGCCGACCCTGCAAACCCGAAGTTATACAGGGCAAGATAGTCTTTGGATATTATCACCGGCACCACCTTGTCACCCTCGGCAAACCCCCAGTCGCTTCCGGCTCCGTCGACAAACTTGTCGGGAATCGATTCAAAAAACATCATGGTCGACATCCCGCGCCCTCCCTGGTCGACAGACGCCCAGACCCTATAGTCGGTAGATGAAAACTCTCCCACATCTCTCACCCACGGCTGCTTTCGCAGGTCGGCGATCTCTTCTTGAGAGAATTCGGAATCAGAGTCACCCCAGGTGTTGGAAGATGTGACCTTTTTGTTCACCACCAGGTAGTCGGTCTTTATAAAACTGTCGTCGGAAGTCCACAGCGAACCGGCGTCTTCATAAAACTGAAGCCCCCCCACAATTATCGCAAGCCCTATGAAATTCGACACTACAAAGCCCGCTATGCGGGCTGGGGATGTGTTCTTGCGCAAAAGTTTTGATATAAGCGACATTTGATTACAGTTTAAGTGTCAGTGCATCTTCAAGCAGAAGCGGGTTGCCTACAGATGTGGAAATTATTCCGGCCCCCTGCCTGTCGGCCTCTTCGGCTATGATTCGGGCCGCAATGAGATTGTTGCGAGAGTCAAGATGGCTCACAGGCTCATCAAGGAGTATGAAATCGAAAGGCTGGCAAAGAGCCCGGATTATGCCTACACGCTGCTGCTGGCCCACCGACATTTTTCCAACCGGATAATCTTTGCGGGAGTCGATTCCCAACAGGTGAAGCCACTCTTCAATCCGCCCCGGCTCCACATGGCCTGTGAGCACATTTTTAAGCTCTATATTCTGCATGGCCGTCAGCTCAGGGAAAAGCGACAATTCCTGAGGGAGATATGCAATGTGCCTTCTTCGCAAGCTCTGCCATTCATCTATGCTGAATTTCGACACATCCGCGTCGTCGAAGGTGAGGCTCCCTTCATAATCAGAGCGCGACCCGTAAATGTAGGCGCACATCGACGACTTTCCCGCCCCGCTGGCAGCTTCCACAAGATAGCGGCGACCCCGCAGGAAACACAGGCTCGACTGCCACACATCGGAACGAGGGATGCCCTCCGACGCAAACACGCGCGGGAGCATCCCGTCAAGACAAATTTTATTTAATGCCTGCCGCATAGTCTTCTATGATTTTAACCGCCGGCTGCGACGAGCCGTGGCTCATTGAAAAAGAATCATCAGATAGCCCCTGACGACAGCAATGAAAGCAGAATATTCTTTGAGTCATCCGCGCTCTCAACAGTGATGTCCACCTTTATGCCTCCCGAGGCCGGCACAAGCGAAATTGCCAGAGTTCTGAAGTCGGAGCCGGCATTTACCATTTTCGACTGCATGTCCATGACAACACCCATAGTGGAGCCTTTCAACAGATCCGCGCTTTTCTCAACATCTATTTCACCTTTCACCGCGCCCTTCGAGAAGCGGACAAGGTTATCCTCTTTGCGCACAGGCGCCACCCGCGAAATCAGCGACATAAGGTCGAGCGTGGGGGCGCCGTCGGTGGTGACAACGCCACTTATGTTGTCGCCGAAGCTGTCGTCATCTGAAAAAGCCACAGCCACGGTGCCGTCAAGAGTCTTGAGCGAATTAAACATCTCAGCGGCAGACGACCCCCCGAATGACGAGGCCATTTTTTCAAGTTTCTTTACAAGGTCTTTGGTCACACACACCGCGCCATACATTTGCGCGGTCTTGGCAATACTCTTCACTGTGGCCACGTCGATTTTATCAGCAGGGAGAAGATACTTGGCAGGTTTCCCCTTGCTGTTGAGCACGCTCACCGAGGATTCAAGTTTCCCTTTGAGGAAATCCATCGTAAACGACAGTGAGGCGGCGTCTTCAAACAACATTCCGCTAAGAAGATTCACAGTGGTCATCTCCCCATACATGCGGGCTGCCTTCATAATCCCCTTTATCTCGCCCCAGCCTACGATGTCGTTGGTCATGGTGGAAATGTTAGAGGCAAAACCGTTGGAAACGAAGCTCTGCCCCTCGGCGAGCGTGGAATAATTGGCTATGGCCTTGTTGTCGATAGCGTCATCAGAGCTTACGCACACCCACGCCTGCGCACCTTTTATCGCCACATTGGCACATGTCCTGACATCGTTGCCGGCATCGGCAAAACTCTGTCCCGACTGCTTCTCAACGAAATCCGTAAACTTCTGAGTGTCGGCAATTGAGACTGTAAGATAGCTGCTGTAGGCATCTGTGAAGAAAATAGCCCCTACCGGGTCGATGCCGCTCTCTCCGTTGAGTATGAGCTTTACGATTTCGCGTTCTGACGATTTCACATCTTTCCGGCTCTCGAGGAAAGATGCCACCTCTGCGCCCGGGGTGATTTCAGAGCCATCAACCTTGCAGCCCGACTTCTCAAGCAGCGACTGAAGATTAAAACCGACAACCACTCCGGCCGATGACGGCACTGAAGAGAGAAGGTCGGTCACATCGGCGCTCTCTTTTTTACATGAGTTAAGAACCGGCAGCATAAACGCCAGCATACACAAAAGGGCAATACGGAATGACTCCGCAGCGGTTTTTGTCTTCTTCATTTGATTGAATGATACCATTAATTGTTATTGTGGAACTTTAGTTTTATCGTGGAATTTTTCTGTGAAGCCCGCCTCTTTTGCAAAAGACTTTTTCATGGCTGCAGCAACGGATTATATCATATTAACAAGATTCAACCCGCTCAGGCGACAAAGTTAATAAAAATTTTCATCTTTCGTCAAAATATTTTTGAATGCTCGTATTTAATATGTAATTTCGCACGCGATTACTCTTCCGTGCGGACTGCACGGTTTCTCTTAAACAATTGCACACAGACATTAACATGAACCAGATTTCACAACGCATCCTGGCGTTGGCGCCGTCGGCCACTCTCGCAATGTCGCAGAAGAGCGCAGAACTTCGCGCCACAGGAATTGACGTCATCAACATGTCGGTGGGAGAGCCCGACTTCGACACCCCCGATTTCATTAAAGAAGCCGCGAAAAAGGCTATCGACGATAATTTCTCCCGCTACTCTCCGGTGGCCGGCTACATGTCGCTCAGAAAGGCTATTGCATCCAAACTTCTTCGCGAGAACAATATTGAGTTCGCCCCTGAGCAAATCGTGGTGGGCAACGGGGCAAAGCAGGAACTGTGCAATGTGCTCCTGGCCACAATCAATCCCGGCGACGAGGTTATCATTCCGGTGCCGGCATGGGTGAGCTACGTGGAAATGGTGAAACTTGCCGAGGGTGTCACCGTGGAAGTGTATGCCGGAGTGGAACAGGATTTCAAGATCACACCAGAGCAACTTGAGGCGGCAATAACACCCAAGACCCGCATGATCATGCTCAACTCCCCTTCCAACCCCACAGGGAGCATCTACAGCCGGGATGAACTGAAAGGGCTTGCAGATGTGCTGGCCAAACACCCCGACATAATTATACTTGCAGACGAGATTTATGAGCACATAAATTTTGTGGGCGAGGTGCACAGCATATCAGAATTTGAAAGCGTGCGCGAACGCGTGGTCATCGTCAACGGCGTGTCGAAAGCATACGCAATGACCGGATGGAGAATAGGCTATATGGCCGGCCCGCTGCCTATTGCCAAGGCAGTGACCAAGCTGCAGGGGCAATACACATCGGGGGCATCATCGATTGCGCAGAAAGCCGCTGAAGCCGCTTATGAAGGGGCGCAACAATGCGTTGAAGAGATGCGTGCCGCCTTCGAGCGCCGCCGCGACCTCATTGTGAGCCTTGCCAAAGAGATTCCCGGATGGGTTGTAAACAAGCCGCAGGGTGCATTCTATCTTTTCCCTCAGGTTGAGTCGCTCATCGGCAAGAAGCACGGCGAGCGCGAAATCAAGAGCAGCGGCGACTATGTGATGTATCTGCTTGAAGAGGCCCATGTGGCCTGTGTTGACGGCGAAGCCTTCTGCGCCCCCGGCTACATGCGCCTGAGCTACGCCACTTCCGACGACAACATCCGCGAGGCGATGCACCGCATCCGCGAAGCCACTCTACGCCTGTCTTGACACTGCGACCGACAGCCGGAAATCCACATATAAAGTATAAAGCTGACAAAACCGAAGTCTCGGCACCGCAAGAGCGCCGGGACTTCGGTTTTTAATTTAAACAGCCCTTTTCAAACAGGCCGCAAGAACTTCTTGTCAGAAACGTGTCTTCAACACTGTCTTGACTCCGTTGTGGCTTGTGGCGCGAACCACATAGTTGCCGTCGCCAAGGCCGGGGCTAACTGTCAAAGAGGGGTTTTTTATTGGAAGGCGCAGACACACAACGGCAGCTGCTTCAACGAGGCACGAAAACCCGACATGACAAAAAAGGGCAATCCATCACGGAGACGCCCCTTTTTAGTTGTTATGTGCAATAATTGAATTAATGATGTCGTGTGGGTGGAGATGGATTCGAACCACCGAAGGTATAAACCAGCAGATTTACAGTCTGCCCCATTTGGCCACTCTGGTATCCACCCGGCCTAAAAACTCCGGCAACCGTGGTTGCTTTCGTTTTACGGCTACAAAGTTACAAACTTTTTATTTCCCTTGCAAATTTTTCTGCAATTTTATTTTGCACCACTACATCATCCAGCACATCAATCTACTAACATCCAGCAAATTGCCACCGGAATAACTATTTTCACAATGACCGTCAGATAGACAGCCTGCGGAGTGTTGACATCAATTCCTGATTAATCGGCTTGTCATTTTTTATTGCTTTTGTGAATGGCACATACACAATCTCATCATTCTTTATGCCGATCATCACATTACGCTGGTCGTCGAGCAGAGCATCGACTGCCGCCGCGCCCATCCGTGAAGCGAGAATGCGGTCGTAGGCCGTCGGAGAGCCGCCGCGCTGAAGGTGGCCGAGAATGGTGACACGCACATCATAATCCGGATACTCCTTCTTTACTCTCTCCGCAAGCCCCATAGCCCCGCCGGTTGTAGGAGATTCGGCCACGAGCACTATCGAAGAGTTTTTCGACTTGCGGAAGCCATTGGCAATAAGCTCATCGAGCTGGTCAACCTGCGTAGAAATCTCGGGGATGATCGCAGCCTCCGCGCCGGAAGCAATCGCTCCGTTGAGAGCAAGGAATCCGGCGTCGCGGCCCATCACCTCTATGAAGAACAGGCGCTCATGGGATGTTGCCGTGTCGCGAATCTTGTCGACACAGTCCATGATTGTGTTGAGCGCAGTGTCATAGCCGATTGTAGAGTCGGTGCCATAAAGGTCATTGTCGATTGTGCCGGGAAGGCCAACAATCTGGAAAGAGAATTCATTCGCAAATATGCGGGCGCCGGTGAGGGACCCGTCGCCGCCAATCACCACAAGAGCATTGATTCCGTGACGCTTCAGCACATCATATGCACACTGCCGCCCCTCGGGAGTCTGGAACTCCTTGCAACGCGCTGTCTTGAGAATCGTGCCTCCCCTCTGAATGATATTCGACACATTCTGAGTCGAGAACTCCTCTATCTCATCAGTTATTAATCCGCGATAGCCGCGCTTTATTCCATACACCTTGAATCCGGCAAATATTGCCGCACGCGTCACCGCGCGAATGGCGGCATTCATGCCGGGGGCGTCGCCGCCTGAAGTCAAGATTCCGATTGCTCTTTGTTCGCTCATCTTATCAAAAAATTTTATAAGGTTTCATCAAAAACGGGAGGGAGTACGCAAAAAGAATATGAGTTTTTTTATTTACATCCACAAAGGTAATGTTTTATCACGAAGTGACAAAAAAAATGTATAATTTTGCAGCTGATTTCTCCCTACATTTTTTCACATAACAAGGAAAAATAAGAAATGAACAGTATCAAAAACATTATTTTCGACCTTGGGGGCGTGGTGATCGACCTTGACAGGTCGAGGGCTATCCGCGCTCTTGAGAATCTCGGTGTGGCCGATGTCTCACGGCTGCTCGGCGAATATGAGCAGAAAGGGCCTTTCCTGATGCTTGAGACCGGCGAATGCACCGTGTCGGAGCTATGCGACACGCTGATGCCCGCTTGCCGGATGGGAACCACCGCCACAGACATATGTAACGCTTTTGAAGAGTTTCTTGTAGACCTCCCCGTAGAGAGGCTTGAAGCGATACGCTCGCTGAGAGACGCCGGATTCAAGGCGTTTGTCCTCTCTAACACCAACCCTATAATGTATAACCACTGGATAGAGAATGCCTTCCGCAAAGAGGGGCTGACAGTGAACGATTATTTCGACGGCATCGTGGTGTCGTTTCAGGAACGCACATGCAAGCCCGACCCTCAGATTTTCAGAAATCTCGTGAGCCGCTATCACCTGGCTGTTGAAGAGACTGTGCTTCTTGACGACTCCGAAGCCAATTGCGAGTCGGCACGCTCCATAGGGCTCAATGCCGTGCAGGTCAAGAAGGAGGGAGCAGACTCCATCCTCAGCATCTGCCGTCGCCTCAAGGAGGAAGGCGTGGCGAAGTGAGCGCGGCCGCCGCTGCCGTCGGCACATTCGACGGCGTTCACCGAGGACACATAGCTGTGCTCGACACTCTGAAGGAGCTGGCCTCGGAAAAGGGGCTGGAGCCGATGGCTTTCACATTCGACCGCCATCCACTGTCGCTCATAGCGCCGTCGAGAGCCCCCAAGGCAATAACCACCCTGCACAAGAAAGAGGAGCTCCTGCGCAAAACGCAAGTCACTCCCGTAGTGATGCCCTTCGACGAGGAGCTTCGATCCACAACAGCACTCTCATGGATGAGAATTCTTAAAGAGAAGTTCGGGGTGGAACTGCTCGTGGTGGGATATGACAATACTTTCGGATGCGACGGCGTGGCGCTTTCAATATCAGACTACCGCGATTTCGGGGCTCAGCTCGGGATCGAAGTGGCGGAGGCCCCTGTGGTGGAAGGGACCAGCAGCTCAGCCATCAGGAAAGCCATAGAGGCCGGAGAGGTGGAGAAAGCAAATGACATGCTCGGACGCCGCTTCTCTCTACCGGGAATAGTAGTGGAAGGGAACCGGCTGGGACGCACAATCGGGTTCCCCACTGCCAACCTGCTCACAGAGTCGGGAATTGTGGTGCCGGCTAACGGAGTGTATGCCGCCTATGCCACACTCCATGACGGCAAACGCCATAACGCCATGGTGAACATAGGCGTGAGGCCCACAATAAGACGCGGCAACGACACAACCGTGGAGGCACACGTCATCGACTGGAATGGCGACCTCTATGGCCATAACGTGTCGGTGTCGTTTGTGAGCAGGCTTCGCGATGAAGAGCAATTCAAATCTATCGACGCCCTGAGAGCTCAGCTCGTAAAAGACCGAGAAGCCGCCGGCAAAGCCTGTGATTCAAGGCAAGAATAAAAAATTTATCTCTTCTTGCGACAAAACACCGGAAATAATGGTTATATTTGCATATTATAAACCTTCGCGGCACTTTCCGGGTCTTCCACAGGGCTCTCCGGTTCCGCCTCCACATATCCAATGCTATGAACGATATCGAAATTATAAACTTCTCTACTTCTCCAAGCCTCGTGAGCAGGTATATGAGAGAAATGAGGGATGTCAACATCCAGAACGACCCGGTTCGCTTCAGGCTGAACCTTGACCGCATAGGAGAAATCATGGCTTACGAAATATCCAAACGCCTTGACTACACTCAGGAAAAGGTGCAGACCCCACTTGGGTTCACAATGTGTCATGAGCCTGTCGAAAAGGTTGTGCTGGCCACGATATTGCGCGCCGGGCTGCCGTTCCACCACGGATTTCTCAACTTCTTCGACCGCGCCGAAAACGCTTTCGTGAGCGCCTACAGGCGATACAAGGAGAAAAGCGACCAGTTTGACGTGCTTGTGGAGTATATGGCATCGCCGCGCATCGACGGGAAAACCCTTATTCTCGTTGACCCTATGCTCGCCACAGGAAGCTCAATGGAACTCGGCTACAGGGCCCTGCTTAAAAAAGGGACTCCATCAAGAATCCACATAGCGTCGGTGATCGCATCCCGCCAGGCCATCGAATACATCTGCAATGTGTTCCCGGGAGGGATAACTACGGTGTGGACAGCTGCCATCGACCCCGACATCAATTCTCACAGTTATATTGTGCCGGGACTCGGCGACGCCGGCGACCTCGCCTTCGGAATGAAAGACGACGAATGATTCTTAAGAATATCGACATACTGAATTTCAAAAACATTGCGGCAGCCACGCTCGAATTCTCTCCGGGCGTGAACTGCCTTTTGGGCATGAACGGAATGGGGAAAAGCAACCTTCTGGAGTCGATCCACTTCCTGTGCATGGCCAGGCCCATGACCTCTCTCCCAGACAATGCCTTGATACGCCACGGAGAGGACGCACTGATTGTGAAAGGGGAATTTGCGAACGAATCCGGCGGCTCTGACTCTATCGCCTGCGGAATATCAAGGGGGAAAGGGAAAAGCCTCAAGCGCAACGGAAAGGAGTATCGCAGAATCTCCGAACACATAGGACGGTTCCCGATTGTGACGGTCACACCCGGCGACTCCCAGCTTGTGAGCGGCCCGGGAGAGGAGCGCCGCAAACTAATGGACATGGTGATCTCTCAGGCAAACCCGGACTATCTCGCTCATCTCATCCGCTACACAAAAGCACTGGAGAGCCGCAACAGGATGCTGCGGGCCGGAGTGCGCGACTCTTTGCTCTTTGAATCTGTAGAAGCTGGAATGGAGGATGCGGCGGCGGCAATTTTCGACGCCCGCCTGAAATGGGTGGAGACCATCGCTCCTAAAGTGGAGAGATGCTACAGCAGGCTCTCAGGCGACAGGGAATGCACGGAAATAGCCTACCGAAGCCAGATTGCAGGAACAACCATGAAAGACCTCCTCAATGAGCGGCGCGCCAAAGACACTGTGCTCGGCTACACATCGGCCGGGATACATCGTGACGACATAGAGGCCAAGCTCGACGGCTACAGCCTCCGAAGGCTTGGCAGCCAAGGGCAGGTGAAGACTTTCACCGTGGCCTTGCGCCTTGCTATATTCGATTATCTGAAAGAGACAAAAGGAGCGACGCCGCTGCTGCTTCTCGACGACATTTTCGACAAGCTCGACGCCTCAAGAGTGGAGAGCATCATGCGCGAAGTGACCACGTCTGACACTTTCGGCCAGATCTTTATCACCGACACCAACCGTAAGCACCTCGACGACATCATCGCGGGGATGCAGGGGCCGAGGTCGATGCTGAATGTGGCCGACGGCAATTTTTCTCCTTTAACATGCATCTGACATGGAGAGAAAGGAATCGCAAAGTGTGGGCGACATTCTTCGCCTTGCTTTTCAAGAAAACTGTATGCAAGATCATCTTGACGAGTGGAAAGCCATAGAACTCTGGGAGTCTGTGGTGGGCAGAAACCTCGCCGCCATGTGCCGCCGCCCCAAAGTGGAGGCGGGCGTGATGACGGTGGGAGTGCCCAACGCCTCGCTGCGACATGAATTCACCATGAGCAGATCTTCTCTTAGAAATGCAATAAACCATGCCATAGGCAAGGAAACAATATCTGAAATACGTTTCATTTCATGAATCCAAACAACCTACCGACTCTCGACCTCTTCCATCATCGCACGCCTCTGCAGCTGCGCTTCAACGATGTTGATGTGCTCGGACACGTCAACAACACTGTATATTTCTCGTTCTACGACACCGGCAAAGCCATCTATTTCTCAGATGTGAGAGGGAAGTCTGTAGACTGGAAACATGTAGACACCGTGATTGCAAACGTGAACTGCGCTTACATCGCGCCGATATTTTTCGGCGAGGAGGTGGAAGTGCTCACCACTTGCATCTCCATATCCGAAAAAAGTTTCAAGCTCCTGCAGATGATCAGGGAGAAGAACACCGGCGAGGTGAAATCTTTGTGCGAGACAGTAATGGTGAGCTACAACCCCGACACAATGACTTCTCAGCCCCTGCCTGACGAGTGGAGAAAGATGCTCACTGATTATGAACAGCGCGACCTTTCAAAAAAGCGTTGACAAAACAGACACAGACTTATGAACAATTTCAACAATACGGACTTGGCGAAACGCCTCGAATCGATACTTGAAACGGAAGCTGAAGCTGTCAGGAAAATACCTCTCTCCGACGCCTATGCAAAAGCCGTTGACCTGATTGTGGAGCAAGTGCACCGCAAGGGCGGAAAACTTGTGACATCCGGAATGGGAAAGGCGGGGCAGATTGCCATGAATATCGCCACCACATTCTGCTCTACGGGGACTCCTTCCGTGTTTTTGCACCCTTCGGAGGCCCAGCACGGCGACCTCGGCATTCTCCAGCGCAACGACGTGCTGCTGCTCCTGAGCAACTCCGGGAAGACACGGGAAATTCTGGAACTGCTCGACCTGGCTCAGGCTTTATATCCGGGGATACCGTTCATAGTGCTGACCGGCGACCCTTCAAGCCCTCTTGCGGCGGCCACCGACATAGCCCTGTTCACAGGGGCGTCGCCTGAGGTGTGCCCGTTAGGAATGACCCCTACCACTTCCACCACAATGATGACCGTGATTGGCGACCTTCTCGTTGTGGCCACAATGGAGGCAATCGGATTCACTGTTGAAGAGTATGCCCTGCGTCATCACGGAGGGTATCTCGGACACAAGTCGAAAGAAGCCTCTTACAAAGTAAAACACTAAACAGTCAAAATTATGACACAAGTAGAAATACCCCTGAACCTTGAACGGTTCGAAACCGCCTCTAAGGAAGCCGCTATTCTAAATGAGGCCCTGAACTGCAGAAAGGAAGCCGGACAACTCCTCGCCGAAGAGAGGTATCTCGACGCTATGGAGCGCACAGTGGCTGCCCTTCGTATTATGCGGGAGTTCACTGACTTCGACAACCAGGAATTCCGCGCCCTCCTGGTAGCTCTCCTCTTCGACCTCGCCGAAATTCATTTCGCGCTCAAAGACTACAAGCAGAGCGAAAAAGAACTCGACACGCTTTTCAAAGTGCTCGACAACCTGGTTAAAACCGACGAATCACGCTTCGGGAAATTCCATATCCTTGCAATGGAACTCTCCACAAGGATTCTTCGCTCGCGCAAGAAAGCAATGGACCTTCTGCTCAAGCAGCAGATGAACGCCGGGGCATTATATGAAAAGGTAAACGCCGGCGTGGTGGCGGCAACCGACAAGCTCGTAGACTCGCTGCGCAATGTGGGACAGCTCCTCGCTTCAACAGGCGAACTCAAAGCGGCTCTGAAATTCTATGCCGAAGCCATAAAATATTCCAAAAAGCGCACGGGACGCGTGACTCGCAAGGAGATTAAGATGACTATCGAGATGGCTGAGATTATGATGAGGATCCGCCCTATGCGCCCGCGTGCAAAACGCCTTCTAAATGCCATTCTGCCTCATGCCATCTCTCTTGAGACTATCGAACTCGAACAAGACATTCTCGCGCTTATAGGGGTGATTGACTCGGAACCCGAAAATGAGACCAAATGGAAGACATTCTTGCTCAAAGTTACCAACGCGGCAAAGTCTAAATTCAAGAAAGGCGCAAAAGAGGAAGCTTCTGACTGCAAGGAAGCTGAGGAAAGCGTAAAAGAGGAAACAAAATAACCCCGGATATGTCTACAATTCTCAACACAAATGGCGCGGAACTGGAAATACCTGCCATCCATCCCGACGCTTCCGGAATGTTTTATGTGATAACAGCCGACTGGAATCCGCGCATCACCCACGCTTTGCGCGACGGCGCAATAGACGTGCTGCTAAAAGGGGGCGTAAAGCCAGACCATATCCGAAGTGTAGCCGTGCCGGGCACAGTCGAGCTGGTCAACGCAGCCGCAGTGGCCATGAAGTCGCAAAAAATGGACGAAGAGCTCCGCTCTTTGAAGACTGAGGCTGTAATCGTGATCGGATGCGTGATTCGCGGCGACACACCCCACTTCGACTACGTGTGTCAGATTGCCGCCGATGGTGTGGCCGAGCTCAACGCGCGAGGCGAGGCTCCCGTGATTTTCGGCGTGCTGACTGTCAACAACGAGCAGCAGGCCCTTGACAGAGCCGGAGGCTCACTCGGCAACAAAGGCTCCGAGGCCGCAGCCGCAGCCATCACCATGGCCAACTTCCCTCACACCCTCTAACAATTCAAAACCGGAAAGCCGGCACTTTCCCTTCAAACACACAAGTCACTCACCAATCCAAACCGTGGCGCAAACAATTTAAAATGCGGAAGCAACAGGCGGCAGACCTATTGCTTCCGCTATGTTTTCATGAACCCGATCCCTCTAAAGCCACTTTTCATGAGTTCTTCCCTGTGTTTGCACCAAAGAGCAAATTTGTGCAATCTTATAGCATTCTTTAACTTTTGTATACTAATATTATGGAGCCTGCGAACGTTTCTATATCGAATCAAGAGATCATTAATCCAAACTTCGCAACAATAATTTTTTGAATACAATGTTCTATCATCCCTCCCCTGATGCACATGCCGGCTTCAGCCGGCACGACAACCCATATTCCGACTCTTTCTCGCCGGCGTATCGCCAGGGCGATGAACAGTTGACAGAAATAACCGAAAACTTTTTTTCATGACTTAGATATGTTTTAGGGCCTTAAATTTATGCCTAAACTAAGAAAAACATAATTGTCTAAATTTTGGGTTATATACATTAGTAATTTCTATCATCTGCCGGTGATACGGAAGCCGGGACAAAGCCGGGGAGTCTCTCCTTTTTTCGTCGGCTTGGCCCCGGAATCACTGACAGGGAGGAACCGTTCGCCGTGAGGCGGGCGGTTTTTTTGCTTATGTGCTGATAATTCATTAATTTTGTAACCTCTCTCAGTGTTCTATAGAAAAATATCTCGCGTCGGGCAAAATGACCGTAGACTTTTGTCGGCATGCATATTTTTTTATCGGCCACTTAACCCTTTTCAGTTTGTAACGTTATGACACCATATCTCCCTCAATCGCCACAAGATGAAGACCATATGGTCGAAGCCGCCTTCCAGGACCTTATGAAATGCTATTTAGCCAGCAATCATCGTAAGAAGGTGGAGATTATCGAACGCGCATTCAGATTTGCAAAAGAGGCCCACAAGGGTGTGAGGAGAAGAAGCGGAGAGCCCTATATTCTTCACCCGGTGGCTGTGGCCAAGATTGTGATTGCAGAACTTGGCCTCGGCTCTACCTCCATATGCGCGGCATTGCTTCATGATGTAGTGGAAGACACTGAATTTACCCGCGACGACATTGAGGCGGCTTTCGGCCCAAAGATTGCCGACATTGTTGAAGGGCTGACCAAGATTTCAGGCGGAATATTCGGCGACAAGGCTTCTCTACAGGCCGAAAATTTCCGCAAACTGCTGCTGTCGATGTCTACCGACATCAGAGTGGTGCTTATAAAGATGGCCGACCGTCTTCACAATATGCGCACGCTCGGCTCTATGCGCCCCGAAAAACAGTATAAAATTGCCGGGGAGACTCTTTATGTCTATGCGCCGCTCGCCCACAGGCTCGGACTGTTCAAAATCAAACTCGAGCTCGAAGACCTCGCGTTCAAATATGAGCATCCGCAGAAATATGCCAAGATTATGGCGAAACTCAACGAGTCGGCCACCCACCGCGAAAAGATAGTAGAGGAGTTTGTGAAGCCGGTGAAAGAGAAACTTGACGCCGCCGGATTCAAATATGAAATCAAGGCCAGAGTGAAAAGCGCGTACTCCATTTTCAACAAAATGGAGACAAAGAAAGTGCCTTTTGAAGAAATCTACGACGTGTATGCCGTGAGGGTGATTTTTGAAAACGACGATGACTCGCAGGAAAAAATCAGATGCTGGCAAATCTACACCTTCTTTACCGACGGCCACCGCATCCACCCGGACCGCCTGCGCGACTGGACAAGCATCCCTAAAGCAAACGGCTACCGCGCGCTGCATCTCACGGCCATGGGGCCTGAGGGGAAATGGATAGAAGTGCAGATCAGGTCGAGAAAGATGGATGAGATTGCGGAGCTCGGATATGCGGCTCACTGGAAATATAAAACCGGAGTGCATGAGGATGAAACTGAGCTCGACACTTGGATGAACACAATCAAAGACATCCTCGCCAACCCGGAGCCGAACGCCATAGACTTTCTCGACACTATAAAACTGAACCTTTTCGCGTCAGAGATATATGTGTTCACCCCGAAGGGGGACCTTATAACTCTCCCAGCGGGGGCGACTGTGCTCGACATGGCTTTCGCCATACACTCGGAAGTGGGCACTCACTGCATGGCCGGCAAGATCAACCATCGCCTTGTGCCTTTGTCTCACCGACTCGACAGTGGCGACCAGGTGGAAATCATTACCTCGACATCGCAAAAGCCTCAGGCGGAATGGATGCAGTTCTGCCACTCCGCTAAAGCCCAGAACCGTCTGCGGGCTATTCTGAGAAAAGACCTTAAACTCCTTTCGGAGCGCGGAGAGAAAATATTCAAGGAGTTTCTCGACCGCGAAGGGATAACCCCCTCCAACGAGCTGACAACCAAAATTCTTGCCACACATCATCTCAACTCAAAAGAAGAGCTGTGGCAGATGCTCGCCAACGATGAAATCAATCTGTCGGCCAAGGAGCTGCGCGAACTCAACAACAGCAGAGTGTCGCTGATGAAAAAACTTTTGCGCAATCCTTTTGCATCAAAGAAGAAACAGGAGGGGCAGGCGAAAGAACCGGTCAACCGCAAAGAGGTGTATGTGCTCCACCCCGACGACGCAAAGCCTAACTATAAGTTCGACACCTGCTGCTCCCCTATCCCCGGCGACGATGTGCTCGGATTTGTGGACGAAGACGAAAACGTAGTGCTCCACAAAGTAAGCTGCCCGAATGCCATGAGGCTGAAAAGCGCCTACGGCTCCCGCCTGGTGGCTACACGCTGGGGAGGAGCCGCACCGAAATTCCTCGCCACAATCAGCATAGACGGGCTTGACCGACATGGAATCCTTGAGGAAATCACCTCCCTGGTGTCGCAAAAATTGGGCATCAATATCCGAGGCCTCAACATAGCGGCACGCCATGAAGTGTTTCACTGCGAAATAACCGTGCAGGTAGACAATGTGGAGACTGTGGAAAATATCTGCGACTCTCTCAAGAAAATAAAAGACATAAAGTTTGCAAAAAGGACATCCTGACGCAGGCTTCTTAAAAATACGTTCATATCACAAATAGATTATGTGGAACAAACTATTCTCGCAACTCAACCTGATTCGCTTCGGGCTTGCGATAAGCGCCGTGGCTGTGATTCTGTTGATTCTGCCCAGGGCTGACCATCAGAGTTTCTCTTATGAGTTGAACCAACCCTGGAAGTATCCTCTGCTCACTGCTGATTTCGACATGCCGATTCTCAGAGACTCGGCATCGGCCAGGCTCATGCGCGACAGCATCGACAGAATGTTTGTGCCGTTTGTAAAGCAGAAGCCGGATGTCGCGAAGGCTAATATTGAAAAGTTTTCTTCTCTGATAGACCGTTACACGTCGCCCGAGGAGAAAAGTGTGCTGACAGACCTGCTGCGGAAAACTTATGAAGAGGGGATTCTCGATTCCCGACTTTATGAGCATGTGGAGGTTAACAGGAAACACACACTGCGACTTGTAGAGAATAGTGGCAAAAACACAAAATCAGTGGTGACGCTCGACGCAGGGTCGATGCTGTCGCCGGCCAAGGCGTTCAGAAGAATCGACTCAATCTATTCTCACGAGCTTCACGAGAAGGAAGGGACAATGAACCCGGAGGTAAGCAAGGCCCTGAACATTTGTATCAGCCCCAACATTGTGGTTGACACTGCCACCGACTACAAATACCGCAGCCAGGAATATCTCACCGTCACCGGGGCTATGGGAGTGATAAAGACCGGACAGAGAATCGTAGACAGGGGCGAGATTATCAACCCGCAGATTTTCACGAATCTGAACACATACCAGGACATGATGTCTACCCGGCAATCCGACGCGAGAAGCCACACATATTTCATAATCGGGCAAGGTATATATATAGTGGTTATCGTCATACTCCTCTATATGTTCATGAGCCTCTACAGATCGAGGTTTTTCGCCAACATCCGGCAGATGACATTCCTGATGTCGTTTATCTCGCTATTCATAGTGTTCTCGATAATCATGTTTGAATATTTTGCCAACGGCATCTACCTTGTGCCGTTTGCTGCGGTCCCTGTCATAATCCTGGTTTTCTTCGACTCGCGCACGGCCATATTCGCTCTTATAACCACCGTGCTCATAGCCGCGCTTGTGGCCACCTACCAGTTCCAGTTCATTTTCATGGAGCTGACCGTGGGGCTTGTGGCCACATTCAGCATCAGGCAGCTCAGCCGCCGAAGCCAGCTGCTGCGCACCGCAGGATACTCCTTCCTGGCATACACTGCCACATATTTCACAATCTGCCTCATCACGGAGGGTAATCTCTCGCAGTTCTCGATACGCACTGTCGGGCTGTTTGCTATCAACTCTGTTGTGCTTTCGTTCGCATATATCCTTATCCTCGTAATCGAGAAACTGTTTGGTTTCACATCCACTGTCACACTTGTGGAACTCAGCGACATCAACAGCCCGCTTCTCCGCAAACTCGCGGAGATAGCCCCCGGCACATTCCAGCATTCAATCCAGGTGTCGACCATAGCGGCTGAAGCGGCAAGAGCAATAGGCGCCAACACCACCCTTGTGAGAACCGGCGCGCTATATCACGATATAGGGAAAATGAACAGTCCTATCTTCTTCACTGAAAACCAGCACGGAGTGAATCCTCATGCGGGGCTGAACCCTGAGACAAGCGCCCAGAAAATCATATCGCATGTGACCGACGGCCTCGCAATGGCATCGAAAGAGAAACTCCCTTCCGTGATCAAGAGCTTCATCTCAGAACATCATGGCCGCGGCCTCGCCAAGTATTTCTACACCACGGCTGTAAATGAGAATCCCGACAAAGTTATCGACAAAGAGAAATTCCGCTACCCCGGGCCTAACCCGCAAAGCAAGGAGACTGCAATCCTTATGATGGCTGACGCTGTAGAGGCGGCGTCCCGCTCTCTTAAAGACTACACCCCGGAGTCTATCAACAATCTTGTCGACAAGATTGTCGATTCCCAGATTGCCGACGGCCTTTTGAAAGAGGCCCCCATCTCTTTCCAAGATGTAGAGACCGTGAAGCGGGCTTTCAAATCAAGGCTTTCCACGATTTATCATTCGAGAGTGCAATATCCTGAAATAAAGAAGAACACGGCATCGGCAGAAGCTGAGAAGACAACAGCCGCCAATTCCGAAGGCTCTCCTTCAGAAGACACGGAGAAAACCACTCCCACCCAGTCAGGCAACACAAAAAACGAACCCTCCGAAAAAGATAAATAACAGGCGGCTTCAATATTTTTCAAGGCTCAGACGTTTTAAAAATGCAGGAGGCTGCCAAACGGCGTAGTCACCTGCACAATGTGAAAAGCGGCGGCATGTATTGCCAGGCCAATGTGCAAGACAGCCATATGCCCCGCTTCAACAACTAAAACATAAGAATATTATGACCGTCACTGTTATCATAATCAGCTGCATACTGTTTGCAGCCGCGCTTGCGTTGCTCCCGTTGAGAATGCTTGCCGCGCCGGCCTGCGCCTTTATGGGGCTTATGACCCTGAGTTTTGCAAAATCGGCCGACGGCTATCCACTTGTGCCTGTCAACGGCACGATTCTCATAGGATGGCTGTGCATGACTGTGGTGGTGACAACGGCCACGCTCCTTCAGCCTGTGGCCGTGAGGAAAACACGGCGCGGCATGGGCTACATAATCGTCGGGGCGCTCGCAGGGATGTCGGTAGGCATTTTAGGCTACACCGTGGCCTCGCAGGTGAGCATGCTTTACGGGATAATGATAGCGGCGACTGTGGCCGGAACATTCCTCGGCTTCCTTCTCTACACCAACACCCCTGAGGGGAGGGCCATAAATGTGGCTTCGGGCAATTTCTTCCGCTATCTCCTTGCAAAAGGGTTCCCGACAGCCATAACGGTGATGCAGATAGGAGTGGCGCTGGTGCTGACAATAGCTCTTTATAAATATTAATAAAGTGTAAATGAATAAAACTATTTTCAAATTTGTGAAACGCTTATCAGTGGCTCTCACTCTGGCTGCCTCGCTTGCCGGAGTGGCATGGGCGCAGACATCCGCCCCCTCGGCCGCTGCAGCCAGCAAAAGAAAAATCACGGTTGAGAAACCTGACCTCGAAAAAATCCAAAAGGAGACACTTTACCCGGCCAGCCCGTTTTATTTTCCGAAACTTATGGCCAAATACACTCGCAATGACACCACGATGACTAACGAGGAGTATCGTAATTTCTATCTGGGATATATGTTTCAGGAAGACTACGACCCCTACCGCATTTCGCCTTATTCCGGAGTGACCGACGAATTGCGAATGAAAGCCACACACACCAAGGAGGAGATCGACACAATCCGCAAATATGCCGAGCTGTCGCTGCGCGACAATCCTTTCGATCTGAGACAGATGTCGTTTCTTGTGCATGTGCTCAAGGAGAAACGCAAAGACATGAGCGCGAAAATATGGGAATACAGGCTTGAGCATCTGCTTGGAGCCATAAAAAGCACCGGCACCGGGGAAGACATAGAAAACGCCTGGTATGTGATCTACCCGATGCATGAATACGACATGGTTCAACTGCTCGGATATGAAGCTACAGATGCAAAATATTTTGAGCCCGGATGCGACTATCTCATTGTGGCGCCGGAGCCTGAGACTCAAAAGCGTCTGAAAGACAAAGTTGCCCCGGGGTTCTATTTCAATGTAGAGGTGCCTCAGTCACAATATGAGCGAAAGCATCCTGAAGCGCTCTCGGAATCTGATGAAACAATAGAAACCGAAGAAGCTATCCCCACAGAATCCGTGCCCGACCCCGATGATGTGCCGGCCGAATAACGAATCGACTTTTCAGCAACCTCTTTTACACAAGTGGAATCAGCCCTGCATAGAAACTTTCCGGGAGATTGCCCGCTATTGGAGGTTGACATTACAGAGTTGCTAATAAGGTCTGATGTAATTTGGAGAATGGCGGCAGAACCATTTGTGCCATACGGCCAATAATTGCATTGACTTTATTGGCAATAATCAGTATATTTTTAATTCACCATTAGATTAGAAATGAAAAATAAGATTCCCCACATAGTTCAATATCAGGGATTTAAACAAAAAGATGCATATATGCTACTGAGTCCTTCTGCAAATCGGGCAAAATCATGGGCATGTGAGCATTGTGAAAATTGGATTCGAAAGGATATTAGTTTTTGTATAGGATGCTTTTGGTGCCGTCCTGAAAAATATAACCATATTGCAGGGAATAAAGAACGAAGAATTGTTCTCACATTTACGGGCAACGAAATAGAAGATTATAATATATTGATTAAACAGATTGGAGAAGCTGACGCAGAACAATATATGTCTAGTCCGGAAAAGTGTTGACCGTCAGATTCAACATTTTTTAGTAAAATGTGTGAAGAAAACAAAAAATTCT